>NZ_JAVRBR020000051.1:0-50097 GCF_034531165.2 Dendronalium sp. ChiSLP03b
GCGTAATTTGCACCACTGATAAAACGGTCTTAACTGTCAGAGTACATTTTGAGTATAAGATTTATCTCTGACCAATTCTCAATGCTTGTGTTTCTTTCATATTTTGCTGGCTGCAAAGCCGCTAGTTGGAGGCTCTCAAGAAACAAGGCAAGAGGGAAGAGAATTTGACCTGTTTGTTTGCTTCATAACGGGTAGTGATATTCAGAAAAGAGCATCGCATTTTTTAACCGAACCAAACAGCGATCGCATCGGAGTGTTAGATTAAGTGAGAAGATTTTGAGTCATGGATTACCGTTTTAGCCCTATATTGAGCAATAGGCAGAACTAACAAATAAAACAAAGAATTATCAATTTAAGAGACAGCAGAAGTATACAAAGAAAATATGATGGCTAAATATGATTATGTTGTAATTGGCGCAGGTTCGGCAGGCTGTGTCTTAGCTAATCGGTTGACGGAAGATCATGAAAGGTTTGTATTGTTGCTCGAAGCAGGCAATCCGCCTAGCTTACCGGAACACCAAGTCCCTCTAGACTGGATAAAACTCTGGGGTACAGAGGTGGACTGGGCATATTTTACAGAAGAAGAACCGTATATAAATAATCGTAAAATATATTGTCCGCGCGGGAAAGTCTTAGGTGGCACCAGTGAGATCAACGCCATGATCTATATTCGAGGCAGTCGGTATGATTATGACCACTGGCAGGAGTTAGGCAATCTTGGTTGGGGTTATCAAGATGTGTTGCCCTACTTCAAAAAATCTGAAAACCAGCAGCGAGGAGCATCTGAATTTCATGGGGTCGATGGATTATTAAGTGTTACAGATCCCATTGCTCCTAGCGTCGTATCACAACGATTTGTGGAAGCAGCCGTCACGCTAGGCTACGGGCGCAATCCTGATTTCAATGGCGCACAACAGTCAGGTGCTGGACTTTACCAGTTGACAGTCAAAGATGGTAAGCGACAAAGTACAGCAACTGCATTTGTGCTACCAATTCTTGACCGCCCCAACTTAACAGTCACTACTGGTGCGTTAGTTACTCGGTTATTGTTTGAGGGAACGCGCACTATTGGAGTAGAGTATCTGCACCAGGGAACGATACACCAAACTTTTGTGAATCAGGAAGTAATTCTCTGTGCTGGTGCGCTCGATTCGCCCAAACTGCTGATGCTTTCTGGAATTGGGAATGCAGAATATCTGCGTGAGCTAGACATTCCTGTAGTTGTTGATTTACCGGGTGTCGGTCAAAACCTCCAAGATCATCTTCAAGTCGCCGTGGGACACCAAGCCACACAGGATCTGCAACCTGCTCCAACCAGCAATATCGCAGAAGTTGGATTGTTCCTGCATACTGAAGGTCGTTTAGATGCTGCGCCTTGTTTACAATTTTTCTCTGGGCCTGTTTTATGGACACATCCGGCTTATGCCCGTTCTGGGCCAGGATTCGCAGCTACAGCCTGTGTGACTAATCCCCAAAGTCGTGGTCGTGTCAGCCTGTGTTCTGCTTCCCCCAAAGACCCACCTCTAATTCGGATGAATTATCTCCAGAGTGAATCCGATTTACAAAAGCTGCTTGTAGGGATCAAAATTATTCGGCAGATATTCCACTCAAGTATATTTGATGAGTTCCGAGGGGAGGAAGCTGCTCCTGGTGCTGATAATAAGAGTGATGAAACACTCCTAGCTTACATCCGGGAAACCTGCGACAGTGTATACCACCCTGTCGGCACTTGCAAAATGGGAACCGATCCCAGTTCAGTAGTAAACCCCGAACTACGAGTGCATGGTGTTGAAGGCTTGCGTGTAGTAGATGCATCAATTATGCCAACTATTACTACGGGAAACACAAATGCACCCACAATTATGATTGGTGAAAAAGCAGCCGACTTGATTAAAGCCGCAGGGTAAGTTTCACTCAAACATATGTCCTAACAGTGATGGTACTTACGCAGGTTTCAAAGCTATAAAGTCGAACTTAGAGACTAGTACCGCCGCTCGCTGCCTAAATCTCTAGGAATCGTTTCTTTTGTTCTTCTACTACTCTCGATATTATTACCAGTTTCTGGTTGAGTTCTAATGACTTTTTTCTGATGACGTTCTTTGCTGGTATAGTAAGGTTTAAAACGCTCGCTTTGTGCTATTCTGCGTTCTTTTGTGGAATAATAGGGTGGCGTTGCCTCTACTTTATGTGATTTTTCTGAATAATAACCATCTGCTTGAACAGATGTCGCAGGTAAGCTAATTATCCAGACTAAAGTAGCCAGTAATGCGATCGCAACTTGGCGACACAATTGATTAAATCTTTTCTGAATTGCCAACATTGGGAAAACACCTTCTGAATTCTCTAGCAACTGCCTTGAATGCTAAAAAACTTTGATGGGGCTAACGTCTTTCCCTAGGCTGGGTTGCGTATATATAAAAAGTAAGGTGACTGAGGTTAGGAGGTTATCAGTACAGACGCGATTAATCGCGTCTGTACAATTGTCAGTGGTCAGTTGTCAGTGGTATTTTTCTCCCCCTGCTCTCTTATTTCCACCCAGTCCCCAATCCTTAAGCTATGGTTACATCTGGTGACAAGTAAACATCTTGGATAGCGTGAAACAGTTTCACTCCTTCCTCAAATGGACGTTGGAATGTTTTACGTCCAGAAATTAATCCTGTACCACCAGCTCGTTTGTTAATTACAGCGGTACGAACTGCTTCCGCAAAGTCATTTTTTCCGGATGCGCCACCAGAATTAATCAGCCCTACCCGTCCAGAGTAGCAATTCAGCACTTGGTAACGAGTCAAATCAATTGGGTGATCGGTTGTTAACTCTGTGTAAACTCGCTCATTGGTTTTGCCGTAACTCTGACCAGTAGCTTTAGCAACTGCCCCATAACCGTTGTTAGTTTCAGGTAACTTTTGTTTAATGATGTCGGCTTCAATCGTTACACCTAAATGATTCGCTTGTCCGGTGAGGTCGGCAGCAAGATGATAATCTTTATCTTGTTTAAAAGCATTATTCCGCAGATAGCACCAGAGAATAGTTGCCAAACCCAGTTCATGGGCGCGTTTAAAAGCTTGGCTGATTTCTTGAATTTGCCTAGTAGACTGTTCTGAACCAAAATAAATTGTCGCGCCTACCGCTGCTGCACCCAAATTCCAAGCTTGTTCTGCATCAGCAAATAATACTTGGTCGAATTGATTGGGGAAAGTCAGCAGTTCGTTATGGTTGAGTTTGACAATAAAAGGGATTTTGTGGGCATATTTACGCGAAACGATGCCTAATACTCCCAAAGTCGTAGCTACAGCGTTACAACCTGCTGCTATTGCCAGTTTGACAATATTTTCTGGGTCAAAGTAAATAGGATTGGGTGCAAAAGACGCACCTGCTGAATGTTCGATACCTTGGTCTACCGGGAGGATAGACAGATAGCCAGTATTTGCCAGACGGCCTGTAGAATAAAGTTGCTGGAGATTACGCAGTACTTGAGGATTGCGATCGCTATTTGTCCAAATGCGATCGATAAAGTCTGGTCCCGGCAAATGTAGTAAATCTTTAGAAACTTTTGCTTTGTAGGTAAGCAGGTCTTCTGCCTCTTTACCGAGTATTGACTCGATAGAACCAGGCTCTTTGAGTGTTGTAGTCATAGCGTTTTCCTCAGATTTGAGAATATGACTTTGCTTTTAAGATAGTACTCCTACTATTTGTAACGTACTTTACATGTATTAACTACTATAGCAATCCAAAATTATATTATTTTAGATTTTAGATTTTGCATTGAAAGTCATTTGTGTATTTTTTCAACTGAAATTGTCAAAGTCCCTCGTGCTTTATTTGAAAGTTTGAAAGATATAGCTGTTAATGCGTTTTAATTGGATAAAGTTGAGCTAATGTCTTAGTAGTTTAACCATAATTGCTCGCTCGAAAGCTATGAATTTTCCGTCTTTGGTGAGTGCCTTCTTGCTAGTTTTAACTAATTGTATTTTGTCTAGCAATTTGACTGGGCAGTATTTCAATATCATGGCTACTGAGCCAAATAATTCATTAAAAAGTATAAAGAGAGAATCAAATCAAAGTGCCGTAGAGATAAAGTTTGTGGGTTTGCATAGGCAGAAACCACCTCATATCACGCTCATGTTTGACATAACACTACGCAATCACCGCTCTGCCCCTCGTTGGTTTATTTTACCCTACAGCCTCAGTCCAGGTTTCAAGTATGAAAAAAGCGGCGGTGTTTACGGAGTTAGCATCTTCGGATTCGAGGGTAAAGGTAAAGTTATAGTTGGTCGTTTCCACGGTACAGATAATTTTCAAGCGTTGTTGTTACCAGCAGGTGCGGACATTAAACTACGAAACTTTCCTATAGAGTATTGGGGAGAAATTCCAAACGACTCATTGCCATTAGAAGTAGTCACAGCTACTAATTTAACTATTGGTTCTCAAACAGCTAGAGCATGGTTTGGTAGAGATCCAACGAGCGATAAACGTGCAGATGTTACCCAACAGCAACTGCAAGCTCTTGGTTCGCGATTTACACCAGATAGTCATGAGTTGCCAGTTTTAATTGTTGAAGAAAGTCGCCTAAAACTAAATATTTGTCTTACTCAAAATACTAGTACAATGGGCACGTAAATAAACTAACCATTCCAAATCAAAGAAACGGTATTAAGGAGTATTTCTAGACTGGAGCTTATTAGGTATAAGTAGAGGGTACAAAAAAAACAGAACTATCTAACAGAAAGTAAATTTAGTTGAAACTCTCTTGCCTTCTGCCCTCTGCCTTCTGCTTTAACTTAATGATAAATATTCATGCCTACCTACTTACCTTATACCTACTGCCAATTTCCTATCAAAACATAAGGTGCCCAATAATAAGGATGTGGCGGTAAATTCTTTAACTCTGGAAACGGTGGATTCATCTTTAGAGATTCTAACAGTGATAGTTGAGCGTTCCTTAGGGCATCTGCTTGTTTTCCTGCTGGCTTTTTCAGATGTTCGTAAAATTCACCCATGAATTTGGTGGTGGAAGCATCTCCTACAGGCCAAAGAGTAGCAAGAGTACTGCGTGCCCCTGAACGAACAGCCATTCCTGCTAATCCTAAGACAGCCCTTTCATCGCCTGTTGCGGTTTCACAGGCACTCAGCACCAGTAGTTCTACAGTTGTACCTGGTTCTTTTAACAAAGCACTTAACTCATTAATACTGATACTTTTACCATCCCCTGTAATAATAAAATTCTTCTGGGGATTAGAACTAAACAGCCCATGAGTTGCTAAGTGAACAACAGGAAAATTTAATTTCAGCTGTTTTTCAATAGTTTTGGCAGTAAACTCTTGATTGAGTAGCTTCTGGGAAGCAGGAAAAGCTTGTTTAATTTGGTCTAATTCCTTTGGCACATTAACTAGTGCGGCAAAAAATTCTCCTCGTACCTGAATTTGCTCGCTAACTCCAGCCGCTAAAACCTTAAGCTGTTTTCTTTCCAATCGTTGAGGATTGATGAGTTGTAGGCTAGGAACTAGCGCCACACTATATTTTTCAATCAGATAATTTTCACCATCATAGAGCGCAGCTATTGGCACTCTCTGCAATCTACCATTTAATACAAATACTAAGTTTTTGATTTGGTTGCTGTCTAACTTTGCCTCGAAAGGTTTAATTAACCAGTTATAAATTTGTCCAAACGTTGGTAAAACCGTTTGTAGATTTTCTTTTAATTCTCTAGGATCGGGATTAGAAGTGGATAGGATATTTCGTGCGGAGTTATTGATAGTAACGTTGTCTAAATAATCATAAAGCCGATCTAGAGTCTGATTGACTTCTTGCTCGCTAATAGGAATTACCACTTCTTGCAAAGGTTTTCCCGACAAGGAAAGAATGACTTCTAAGCGATCTGGCAAAACAATAGGATAGATAACAGCTGCGTTGGCATCAATATTATCAATTTGCACTGCAACATCTGCTGGCTCGGAACAGGGGTCTTGAAAAAAGTTATCTAGTTCTGCTAATTGCAGAGACTCTATTACCTGACGGGCTAACTCTAAACGTTTTTGAGGCTTTTGCGTCTCAGCTTTGTTTTGGGTAATGCTGGGATTTAATACTATGAGGGAATTCAATTCATCATCGCTCAGATTTGATTTCAAGAGCAAATCCACTAATTCAATATAGACAGGTTTAACTTCTTGGAGAAAGTCAAATTGGACATCTTGATTGTTAGCATTTAAATCACTTCGCAGAGATTGAAGAGTATTAAAAGCGGCAGTGTAAGCTGCGATCGCTCCTTTTTGATCTCCTTGTTTCCGGAGTAAACTCCCTAACTGATATTGCCAAAGATAAGTAATTTCTCTAGCATCACCATTGATATTTTGTTCCTGCGCTAACATTAGTGCTTGCCGAGTCAGTTTGGTTGCCTGACTTAACTGCCCCTGCTTGTGGTAAAGTTTGCCCAAGTAGCCGAGAACGTAGGTTTCGGCTCGTTTATCTTGGAGAGTACGCGCCTGTTGCAGTGCATTCTGTAATAAAGGTTCAACCTGATTTATTTGAGCGCTTTGCATCAAAGATTCCGCAAAGTTAATCTGGGCGTAAATTGCCGCACGACTGGGAGTAAGAGTGGCTAGATCGGGTACAATTTGATTTTGCAATGTTTGGGCTTGTTGGTTTAACTGTAACTCCAACTGAGAGACAAAATCGTTGCCTCGTTGGATTAATTTAGATTCACCAAATCTCGACCAAGAAGCGATGCGGCGATTAGTTTGATCGCGCCACCATTTTTTAGTTTCTAG
This sequence comes from Dendronalium sp. ChiSLP03b, assembly GCF_034531165.2. Classification (NCBI taxonomy): domain Bacteria; kingdom Bacillati; phylum Cyanobacteriota; class Cyanophyceae; order Nostocales; family Nostocaceae; genus Dendronalium; species Dendronalium sp. ChiSLP03b. The sequence goes on from NZ_JAVRBR020000051.1 coordinate 6,765, forward strand.
TAATAGCTGGAAGTGATTGAGTTGTGCCTGAATTTTGGGAATTGGTGGCGCTGATGCCACCTTTGCTGCTGCAATATAGTAGTTGAAAGCTTGTTGGTAAGGTGCTAGAACATCAGAAATAGATTTGCGATCGATAATGTCCGTTACCACGTCGTAGTCCCAGCGATCGCGGATTTGGTTGCCGAGAATGCGTTCGGTGTTGCTTAAACTCAGTAGCACAGCACTTTTTTCCGGCGATTCGGGAATTAATGACAGACTTAACTGCAAGATTTCTTGAGACTTTTCCAATAATCCTTGTCTGCGTAGGACATCACCAAGGCTATGCAAGCCAATTGCTTGAATTAGGGTAAGAGAATTACGCTGTTGAGCAAGGGTTTTGTATAGTTGCTCGATTTGGGTTTGGCTACAGTTGGGATTTTTGATGGCAAAAGCTTGGAGTAAGGTATTGCAAGCTTTGGGATACAGTCCTAAATCTTGCAAAGCCTGGGATTTGTTAATCAGGCTTTTAGTCATGCCCTCGCGATCGCCCATTTTTCGATAAGCTTCAGCCGCTGCTTGCCACAATTTTGCTGCGGCTTCTAAGTCTCCGGCATTGTAGCGTTGTTGACCTTCCCTTGCTAGCGCTACAGGACTAGCGGTAGCATTAGCATGTAAACTGGAGGAATTCGACCAAGCTGGGATAGTGAAACTGGATAACAGTCCCAATAAGGCTGAAAAGATAAGGATTAATAGACGACGGTGCTTTTTATAAATCATCTTTGTCATTTGTCCCCAGGGCGGCCGCATCTAAAGTAGTCTTGACCACAACCAAGTTAAATAATCAACGAAAGAACCAGAATCGAGCGCCACAAAAAATCTGCACTTCTTCACTGGTTTGCAGACTTGCAATCAGTTCGGGTAAACGAAGTGGAGCTTCTGTTAATGAAATCCGTATCATTGCTTTGTGCTTTTATGCGATCGCTCTTGCTTAATTTTACAGGTATCTATAATGCGCGCGATCGCTCTTTTGCCCAAACCACGTTGCAGGGCGATCGCACTTTATTTGAGCTAATGATGATAACTTAGATGATCGCCTGATAAAATTTTTCGTTATTCTAGCGATCGCACTTAATTTGATAGGTATCGAGAATCAGAGCGATCGCTCCTTTGAGCAAACTATTGTGTAGAGCGATCGCTCTTGTTCTTACCAGAGTACAAATCAGAGAGGCGATCGCGCCTAACTCCATCTGATTCTGTAACCAAGTTTCCTAATCTGCGGTGTTCTGCGATCGCCTGATGGTGACGGGTTTAATCCGTGGCGATCCAAAGTCGGCGATTACCCCTTTGGGGAACTGCGAAACAACCGCAGAACAAGGGAGGTGCGATCGCTATAATAAAACCAGTATCACTAAGGTAAAACCAACAATGTCCATTACGCTTGAGCTTCCACCGAAAGTTGAAGCGCTGCTGCGACAGCGTGCTGAAAGTACTGGACAAGATATTTCGCAAATGGCGCTAGCGGTTCTGACTTTGGGGCTGAGTTTGGACGATCGAGATTTTTTTGAGGCTTTAAAGGGAATCCAACGCGGGCTTGATGATTTTGAGCAAGGACAATTTTCGAGTTTAGAGGACTTCATTGCTGAACAAAACCAAAAGTATGGATTGTCTCTGGAAGCGTGACGTACCGTATTGATTTCTCCAGCATTGCGAAAGCCGAAGCGGATGCCGCATTCTTAAGTTTTTCTCAGTTCACCACAGCCGATCGCTCCCAGTTCTGGTATCAAGGGCTGATTAAAGCAATCATCTCTCTGCAAGAAATGCCTCGGCGCTGTCCGATCGCTCGTGAGGATGTATTCTTTAACCAAGAAATTCGTCAACTTCTTTACGGGCAAGGGAAGCAAGCTTATCGAATTCTATTTACGGTTCTTGAAGACCAGCCCATTCCCACGGTGAGAATTCTCCATATTCGTCATGCGGCACAGAAGCCGATCGGTGAGCCGGAAGTAGAGGAGTGATGGAAACGATCGATGCGTCAATGATGGCAAATCGTGTTGGCATTCTATCCACAAATCTTGGTCAATATACATTTGCGATTGCGTGATGGTGGCGGGTTTAATCCGTGGCGATCGGATTATTATTCATGGCGATCCAAAGTGGGCGATCGCAATTCGACTGTCGATCTGTTATTGCAGGACAGGGGAGGTGCGATCGCGGCACTCAAGCAAATAGGGCGATTCTCCTACGAAGACGTTGATTCATGCCAACTTCCTCTTCCTTCAAAACGCTTTATACTCCATTTGAAAATACACGCCGTTTTCTTGCCATGTGCGCTTGCTCGTATCAATATCCACCAAAGGAATACCCCAATCGAGGCGTGCTGTGAATCTATCCCCCATCTGCCACAGCAAACCTAATCCTGAACCTACCAATGTATTAGACTGAGGATTTTCTCTGCCTGTATTCCAGACAGTACCAACATCGATAAATGGTGCAACTTGCAAAGTCCCTTGTAATTGTGGGAAGCGGGCAATCGGCAATCGCAATTCTGCGGAAGCAAAAATGCCATTATCACCCAGCAAAGCATCTTGGCGATAACCTCGCACTGTTCGTTGTCCTCCCAAACTAAACTGCTCAATAGAAAGCAGAGAGTCACTTGCCAATTGCACATTAGAACGCAACAATAAGGTCGGGGCGATCGCTGGTTGTCCTTTTGCTTGACTGAGAAGACGCAAATAGATCAGTTGTCCCCGCCACAGTAAATATCGGCTATCTGCTTCGTTGTTGTTAACCGTGGCGTTAAAGGCTCCAATCCCCAGATTCAACTCAGAACGAGCAGCTAAGACTTCTTGACGACTCCGCTGTAGCCATTCTTGAGCAAAACTCAACTCCGATATGCGTGTTTCTCCTCGGTCGTCAGCCCCTGGAAACAGGGGAAAATCCACGCCTTGAATGGAAGAATTACTGAAACGCCTAGCTGCCGTTAAACTCAGAGCTAATTCTTGGCTGAATTCTGGGGTGGCTCTTTGCAGGACGGGCTGACGAAAGGATAGTTCAAACTCACGAGAATTTACGTCGATATCTAAATCATTAAAAGGAGGTTCAATAATTCTGTTGTTGACGATCCGATAGTTGAAGCCAATAGTGGCATTGCGGGGATTTACTGGTAAGGTGTAGCCGCCCTCAAAGCTATTGCTGCCATCGGTATTTTTGTATGCAAAACTCAAACGATCTCCGACTCCGAGGAGGTTGGCTTCTGAGATTGCGATGCCGCGCTCAAAACTACCGACGCTGGGGTTGCGGTTATTATTAATGCTGAGTCGGGTGTCAAAAGTTCTTGCTCCCTTGACTGTCACCACTAGGGAATTTACACCCGGTCTGGTGCCAGCGGTGAGTTCGGCATCTAAGCTTTCAATTAAGGGATTGAGTTGTAGCAGTTGCAAAGCTTCTTGCAGGCGGTTGATATTCAGCGGTTTGGTAGTGGCGATCGCAATGCGACTGCGGACATAATTTGAATTTAACCGTCCTTTAATAACGTTGACTTGAATATCTTCCAAGCTGCCTTCCACTACCTGAATTTTAACGATCCCCGAACGGAACTCTTGAACTGGGATGTAAGCACCAGAGGTAATGTACCCCTTTTGCACATACAGTTCGGTGATTTGATTAGCGGCTTTGAGGAGTTCGGCAAAGGTAATTGGTTTGCCTGTAAAATCTGCGATCGCAGAGTTTAACTTTCTTTGGCTGAAGGCGGTATTGCCGACAAACTCGAACTTTTGCACGGTGATACTGCCTGGAATGTCTAGGACTTCTTCCGGGGTGGGAGGTGCTATGGGTGGTATTTGAATGGGTGCATTTGTTGGAGGTAAGGGGGTAGGTAGAGGTTGTTCTGGGGGCTTTGGGGTAACCGGATTAATCGGCTGGGCGCAAGCAGAGTTTGTGTTATACAACAGGTGCAGCACCAACATCAGACTCAAACAAGTCAGGGGAAATCTCCAACTAACGTCTCCTTGTCTGAAAACACTTTTCGCAGCAAATATTAACTCCCGTGAATTCTGTTTAATTCCCATGACAGTTAGATGCAGTTAACCCAGAACTATAGGGAGTAGGAGTAGGCGTTTGGCTGGCCAGAACTACCACACCTTGAGAGTTAACATACCAACCTCGTGCGGGAAGTGGCAGTTGGGAAGTATTATTCACCTCTGTGGCGGCGCTAGGAACAGCAGGGTCAAAACTGACTAAAGCTCCACTACTGAGCTGTTCGCTCGGTCGGGGTGGCAATCCTCCGCGTCCGGTAATGGTAAATTCGCTTTGAGTTTGTCTTGTTGCTGCTCGACAAGCCTGAGCTACCACTTGTTCTGGTTGAGCTACCTCTTGGGGTAAATCGACAATTTCAAAGTTATTTTCTGCTTCTGGTGTAATGATGCTGACTTGTCCGGCAATTCCGAGTTGGGAACTAGCAGTAATCTGGCAAGTCGGACACAAAAAGAATCCTCTAGTATTGATGCTGATATTTCCTCCCATTCCCTCGACAGCATCGGCAGTAATCTTACTGCCTTCTAACAGCGTCACAAAGTTGGCGGGACTAAAGCCAGTAATATTGATGTTGCCACCGTTACCACTGCCAGCGGCGGTGGCTGATATCTGACTGTTATGGCGCATGAGTAAGGAATTCGTTTGCACAGAAATGTTGCCACCTTCACCCGATGTGGTGGCAGCAGATATGGTTCCTTGATTATCCAACAGAATTGAGTTAGCTACGACTTGCAAATTACCAGCTTTTCCCGTCCCTAAACTTTCTACGTCAATTCTTGCGCCATCTTGAATAGTCAACTTGTCTGTAAAAACTTTGATGTCACCAGAAGCACCCGTTGCCTTAATTTCTGGAAAGCCAACACGTCCAGCAGCAGCCGATAAGCCACCCAGAGTTAAGTTCCCGATTGTGATGCCACTTAGTTCTATAGAATCAGAAGCGTAAACAGTTAAGGCTCCTCCTTGTCCAGCACCTAAAGTAGCAGCTGATGCATCTGCACCTTCGCGGAGAATCAACTTCTTCGTAGAAATCGTCAAGTTTCCCGAATGAGAGGGACTATAACCTGTAGTACCTAAACCACTGGGAAACCTCGGATCGGGTTGAACGCCAGCTATTTCTACAGACTCGCGGGCATTGACGACTACATTTCCCCCCGGCCCCCCGAATGGAATAACACCAGTTGGTAAGGAAGCGCCTGTATTACTGGCTATTACTGCATCTTTTGCATATAGGCTGCCTGTATCGATTCTCAGGTCGCCGCCCTTTGCCGTACCGAAGGTAGTATTAGTGTAGATGCCAGTTAAAAGTGCGGCTTTGGGTGGGGTTCTTTGTATTTGTACGGTATCGCTAGCTTTAACTTCGACATTTCCGCCCGCACCATTACCTAAAGCAGCACTGATGAAAGTAGCACCATCTTCTAAGGACAATTGTTTGGTATCAATTGCGATATAACCGCCTGTGCCAGTACTGCCCCGGCTACTTCCTGTTTGAATGGCAGAGCCACTCAATTTGACTAAATCGGAAGCACGGACATTGACATTTCCTCCCACCCCTTGGGTAAATGTCGGGCTGAATATTGTTGCCCCGTTGCTCATGATTAGGGAGGAAGTTTCAAGATTGAGGTTACCTGAACTACCCGCACCCGCAGTCCCAATGAATATGCCCGTTCCCCGGTCAGTGGGTCTTAGTGTCCCAAAGATAGCTCCTACTTGAAAAGTCTTTTGAAACTCCTCAAATCCAGTTCCTGATATCTCTACTGAGTTGGCAGCTTTGATATCAATGTTTCCTCCCGTACCATTACCAAAAGTTGTTGCAGATAAAAATGAGCGATCGCCGATAATCAACTTATCTGCCGCGATCGTCAAGTTCCCACCTGCTCCCGTACCCAGATTGTCATTAGATATCTGGCTATTGCCTGACATTTGTAAGGAATCCTGGACTCGCAAATCAATATTGCCAGCATTACCCCCTCTGGTAGTCGCCGCGATTCTACCTCGATCGTTCAGCAAAATAGAGCCAGCATCGATCCGCAACGCTCCCCCATCACCCGCACCAAAAGTCGCCGCTGTGATGTTACTGAATCGACTGGGGTTAAATGCTGAAAATCCCAGAACTTGCAAAGAATCAGTTGCTTTGATATCGATATTGCCACCAGGAGCCGCCGTGTAAGTAGCGGCAGATATGGCTGCCCCATCCTGAATCAGTAAGCGGGGGGTGGCAATGGTAATATCTCCACTTTTGCCACCGCCGATAGTTTCCGTAGATAAGTTGCTCGAAATCTGCCCATCTGCTGTAGTTCCCACCAAGGACAAGGAATCAGAGGCATTCACGCTAATGCTACCTGCTGATTGCGCTCCTTGGGTTTGAATTAACACGACTGAGCCATCACCGATGGAGATGTTTCTCCCTTGCAACTGAATTGAGCTACTACCTATGCCACTAGTATCTATTAATGCCTTTTGAGATAGGGCAATATCCTGAAAGTTTGTCACCCCTTCATAACTTAAATTCCACCCTTGGGCATTGGGATTGAGACTTACTAAACCTCCTGCCACACTACCTAAATCAATGCGTCCGCCCTCGGCTGTGAGCGTTCCACCTTCTGAGATAATCCCTCCTCCTACCAAGGCTAAGGTATTACCTGGCTGCACCTTCAGTCCAGTGGTGTTTCCTCTAGTGAAAGGTGAGAATATAGAATTTTGCGAACTGATGTTGTGTCCCTGACCTTGGACACGAATCGCTTGCGGATTCTGCCCAAATTGCAAACCAATTGGCACGCTAATCGTTAATAGAGGGGGGGATGAAGTGTCAGTGGCGCTAAATTCTGCACCATCAGCAAATTTCAGGCTATTGGCCGTACTCGCCAAAAACGAGCCACCAATATTGAGTTGGGCATTGGCACCAAAGTTAATGCCGCTGGGATTGATGAGGATAAAATTAGCACCGTAGTTTTCTTTGATTAAGCCATCAATATTGGAAATTGCACCGCCTGTTACCCGGCTGATGATGTTAGTAATGTTATTTAAGTTGCTAGTGTTGTTGAAAAAAGCTTCGCCACCAGTAGGAACAGAAAATTCTCGAAAACTATGGAAAAGGTTGCTACCAGCTTGTGCCCCTCCGGTAACTTCAAAGATGTTGCCAGATTGACTAACATTGCTAGGAAGTGTGTTATCTGAAGAAATTTGTCCCCAGGCAGGGAAGGTAGCAATTAAAGAGCAGATAGAAGCGCTGCTAATAATTAAGATTTGGCGATATAATTGTTTCATTTTAAACATGGAAAAATTAACCCCACTGGAAACTTGCTTGAGGTTTTTTTAGTCTAATTTTAAGTAAATTCAACTAAAAATAATAATAAGATTGAGTCTATAAATTCCAGCTTAAATTTTTTTGGTCAAAAAAGGGAGTTAAGTAATATGAACAATATGAACAAGTGGCAGTCTTGGGTAACTATAGGGACGACTCCAATATTAGCTCTGGGTGCTATAGCAGCCCTCTCTGCGCCCAGCACAGCTAGTAACGTGCAAGTCACCTGTAAGACTAACGCCAGTACGCCAATGGTGATTGTGACTTTGGTCAAAGATGGAACTGCCAAAGATTACCCTATTTTGAAGTTTATCCCGGAATATTTCTCAGATGCAGATGTTGTGCAAAACTGCCAGAATGCAGCTAAAAATTTACAAGTTGCCTATAATACAGGTGATTTTAAGTATTTGACGACTGACAAAGTTAACGATCGCCCTGTTGTCTGTGCTATAGAACGTAGGGGTATTGGTTGTAACCATTACAGCGCTCAGGTTTTATTTAGTTTCAAGCCAACGAGCAACCCTTCTCAAGCTTTATACGAAATGTTGGGTAGCGATTTTAAACAAGCACAACCTCCTGATGTCCGAACTATTAGCCGTACTTACACGGATACCAAACCTTTTTGGTGGCCATTTTAAAGTTACTCACCGAATTGTTGAGGACAAGCTTGTTTGGCTTTTTCTGCGGCTTGGTAATCAGGTTTAAGCTTCAAGGCTCGATCGAAAGCCGCGATCGCTTTTTCAGGTTGGCGGAATTCACAGAGGCTGAGTCCCAAATAATACCAAGCTTCAGCTTTTTGATTATTAGTTAGCTGGGGACGATCTAGGAGAGAGTAAAATTGAGCGATCGCTCGATCGTCTCGCTTTAAGCCTTGCAGTGCGATCCCTTTACCCCGCAAAGCCACAAAGTAATTGGGATTGTATCTTAATGACTGTTCATAGGCTTGTAAAGATGCTTCGTAATCCTGTTTTTGCAATAACACCTTCGCTTGATAGCCAAAAGCGATGGCTAACTCTTTGGCATTTGAATCGTTACGTTCAAATTCCCAAACCTTTTTTAAAAGCTCAATTGCTTGATGAACAGCAGTCAGTGCTGTGTCTGTTTGTTTTAGCGCTAGTAGTGCTTCGGTTTTATTAATCCAGAACACAGGATCTTCTGAGTTGAGTGTAATCGCTTTATCAAAAGCCACGAGCGCCTGATTATATTGTTTGAGATTGTATAGCGCTTCCCCTCGGCAATTCCAGGCGTAAACAGCTTCTGGGTTAATGATAGTTGCTGTAGTGCAGGATTCTAGCATTTGGTTGTAGTCTTTGAGCCTAGCTAGTGCATAGCCTCGGTTAGTCCAAGATTGGTAGTAGTTGCTATCGATTTTTAATATATTGTTGTACTTCGCGATCGCCTGTTGATATTCTCCTTGGTATAACAGCGTATTACCTCTTTGAAAAATTATTTCTATTTGCAACCATTTAAAGACACTGAACCCTAAGACTATCAAGCCAGAACCACAGATCATCAAGCCAGCTATTGCTATTAACACCCAAAATCGTTTACTTAATTTCAATTTAGGTGCAGCAATGGTATTGCTGGTACTCAAAGTATTAACTGATGGAATGGGATTATATATGGCTGTTTCTACCAATGAGGGATGAAGTATTTTGTCTAATTCCTGCTTGACCCAATTGCGATCGAAAACTGATTGGTAAATGCGGTTCCCCAATTTCAGCTTGTCTTTTTGTTGCATTACCAATCCCAAACGCAATAGTTCTGACTGTTCTGGACTATTATCAGTTGGGACTTCGCCCTGTTGCCAAATTTCCTCGTACAGTTCCAACAGCAATAATGGGTCGCATTGCTGATTGTTAACAATACTGTCGTACATCCCTTGTAAATGCTCAGCTGCCACTTGAGTTTCCCAATTATTAATCAAGCGGGTTTGTAGTAGCTGTTGCACTGTTACTGCTTCTGCACCTGCGGCAACAAATGCGTCGGACTCCGCAAGTAATTGACAAAGCTTTTGAGTGAGAACCGGTTGCCCATCTGTCCAGAACAACACTTCCGCCAGCAAGACTTCCGGACAACTAGCTTTTTCATCTAATTGGAATAATTCGATAGTGCTGTGGCTAAACAGTCTTAACCTTGCTAATTCCTGCTCTAGCAACTTGGGATCTAAAACCGATTGCTTAATGGGGTTTGAGGTTTTCAAATTGCTCTGCTGTGGCACTACCATTCCCACGTGTAATTGTTTTGCCTGCGCTAAACTTTCATGAATTGGAGTTTCTGCTTGCTGCCAGAGATGTTGCTGCAACTGGGATGCCGGAGCAAGATGTTCCAGAAAAAATTTAATTGTAGTAGGTTTCAACCAACCTTTAAGTACAGCTAATTCCCCAAAGCGAAGATTCTTCTTTGGTTGTTCGGCGAGGATAGTTCTGATTTGCTGCTCATTTAACAGCCCAGCTTCTTCTAAATATTTACCCAAGGGCTGTTTTGGTTTTTGCTCCAATACGGCTGGCCACTGCTGTGAGAAAAAATCAGCCGTTTCTTGTTTAAGCCATCCATGCGAGGCTAGAATTTCACCAAGCCGCAACCCAGCAAATTGCGTCTGCTCTTTTAGAGCAATTTCTACCTGTTCAGATGAAATCAGGTCAGCCTGTTGTAAAACTTTACCAAGCGGCTTCATAATAAAGCAAATATTAAACTATCAAAATAAGTGTAATTCTGTATTTTATATTAAGGTATTATCATACATTCGCGTAACAATTTTTACTATTCTAATCTATTTATTAACGCCATGTGCGACTTATTATTTTGTAACAAAGGCATGAGCAAATAAGGGTACATCTCACTTTTGTAAAAAGATCCCTAACCCCGATGAATATACTTCACGCGTCACTTGCTACTTTGCGGGTTCGCTTTATAATTTTAGGATTTATGTAAAATAGTTATGTTAACTTCCGCAACCCCGCTAGAACAATTTCTCCTAGATTATCAGATAAAGTTAGTAGGGGTTTTTGTAGTCCCCATTCTTTAACTTTTGTTGCTGAAAGAGCGCCATGAGAAGTGGCATTACGGAATGCTTTAGCAAGTCTTACAGCTTCAACCCAACTAGAAACAGGATGAGAGTTAACAATCCAATGTTCAATTATTTTTTGATCGCCATTCTCAAGACCCAGAAAATTAGCGATCGCACTTTTGTTTTTAGTGGATGGTTTTTTTAGCCATTTCTCAAGTTCCAGCTTTGTTGAATCTGGCGGAGTTAATGAAATGTAGTCTGGAAGGTTACATTAAGATCTGTAGATATGCTGAGAGAATTTTGGATAATCACAATGATGAATAATATTCTGTGTCATACAAAAATACACACAGAAACAGCCTATTTTTTAAGGCAGTATATCTGTATGTAAATTTACTGTGCAATTTTACTTATAATCTTTGAGTAATAACACAGTATTTCTACTAGATTAAATCGTTACTCCTTCCAATTCCTCATCAGTTAACTCGTACAATTGGCGTAACTTATCCAGCTTATCTGCATCAGCTTGCCAGAAACCCCGCCCGTGTGCCTCTAACATTCTTCCAACAATATTGCGGAAAGCTTCAGGATTTGCTTTGCGTAATTTCTCTGCCATTTCTGCATCTAAAGCATAAGTATCAGCGGCTTGGTCATATACCCAATCATCGGTAAAATCCGCAGTACCACCCCAACCAATTAACGCTGTCATTCTTTGGGAAATTTCAAACGCACCACCGGAACCTTGATTTGCCATTGCTTGGGCCCATTTGGGATTTACTAATTTGGTGCGATACTCCATCCGCAGTAAATCATCTAAATTGCGGGGTGTGGTGTCTTTGGAGAAACTTTCGACAAAACTGGTAGTTACCTTTTTCCCGCGTTGTTTTTCTGCGGCTTTTTTTAAACCGCCCGTGTTGGCGTAATATTCCTGAATATCGGTTAGACCATATTCTACCGAATCGATTTCTTGAACGATGCGATCGCTTGTTTTCAACAAAGTATTCAACACTTCTGGTCTAGCTTGGCCCTTATCTTGTCTACCGTAGCTAAACACATTACGACTTTGCCAAGTATTACCTAACTCATCACCAGATTCCCAATTACCATCTACAACTTTGTCGTTCACCAAAGAACCAAAATCACCCGCAGGATTAGAAAACAACCTCGCAGATACATTTTCTATGCCTTGGGCTTTTAAAGCTAAAGCATGTTTTCTAATAAAATTCTGGTCTTCCGGTTCATCAGCATCAGCGGCTCGTTGAAACAAATCATCCAACAATTCGATAATATTTATAAAACTATCTCGGAAGATACCAGACAAATTTCCCAACACATCAATGCGGGGATGTCCCACTTCTGGCAAAGGTTTTAATTCATAACGAACAATTCTTCCAGTTCCTTCTTTAACAGGTTCAGCCCCTACCAATTCCAATAAAATTCCTAGAGATTCACCCTTAGTTTTAATTGCATCTAATCCCCACAACAACACTGCTACAGTTTCCGGATATGTGCCGTGTTCCTGCAAATGTTGGGCGATGATTTTTTGAGCAATTTCTTTTCCTCGTTCATATGCCGCAGGTGAAGGCATTCTATAAGGATCTAACGCATGAATATTCCTCCCTGTCGGTAACACACCAGGCCCATCCCGTAACAAATCACCACCAGGCGCAGGCGGAATATACTCTCCATTCAATCCCCGCAACAGATTTGTTAACTCATCCGTAGTTTGCATTAATAAATCTGTAATTTGCTCTTTTTCCTCTTGGTGTTTTAGTAGTTCGTCTCCAAAATAAGCCTCTAAATACGAAGCTAACTCCTCTTCATTCGGTGCTTCGCCCAAAGTATGTAACCCAGAAGAAAACAAACGATTTTCTATAACTTGTAGATATTCGTACAACTTCACCAAATAATCATCAAAAGCATGAGCGCTAAACATCCGAATATTTTCTGGAGTAAAAGGAATGCCCAACTTTTTAGCATCCTCAAACGGACAATCGGCATCTAAACCAGTGTCCACAATCTTCTTGCAAATCGCTTCCTTAAGCGCATAATTTTTCTTGGGGTCTTCTCGATACTCGGAAATTAAATCCCGCAGTGCTACCAATTCTTTATACAAACCAGCACGACCATAAGGCGGTACATTGTGAGAAATTAGTACACCATAACCGCGACGTTTTGCCAAGATTGACTCAGAAGGATTATTCGCGGCGTATATATATAGATTAGGCAAATCTCCTAACAGAATATCTGACCAAGAATAACCAGTATTACCTAAAGGTGAACCGGGCAACCATTCCACTGTTCCGTGCATCCCAAAATGAACTACAGCATCAGCAGCCAATTCATTTTGCAACCACTTGTAAAAAGCAGCATATTGAGGATGAGGAGTTAAATCTCGTTCAAACATTAACCGCATGGGATCGCCTTGTATTCCCAAAGGTGGTTGTACACCTATCCACACATTCCCTAACTGGACACCGCCAATTTGCAATTCATCGCCATAGGTTTTAATACCGCTACTTGTAAGAGATTTCCACTGTTTTTCGATGCGGGAGGTGCGGAGATATCCTAGCCATTTTTCGAGAGTGCGGGCGTTGACAGACGCGGGGACGCGGGGATGAGGGGACGCGGGGATGTTATCTGCGTTATTGAAAGTTTCATCTGCTTCTTTTACCCAGCGAATTAACTCTTCTCCGTCATCAGGAAAATCGCCGACGGTGTAACCTTGGTCTTTGAGTGCGTGGAGGAATTTTAGGAGACTGCGCGGCACGTTTAATAATGCAGCTGTACCGACAGCACCATATCCAGGGGGAAATCCATATAAAATAATGGCAATTTTGCGTTCAGATGCTGGTTTTTGCCGTAAAGCAATCCAGCTTTTGACTCTGCCAATTAATCGCTGCACTCGTTCGGGAACTAGATAAATCTTTTCGCCCACTAAACCGCCGAGAGGAATGGCATCAATTGCCCCATCTAGTTCTGGTAAAGCATACAACACCACACTTTGCAATCCGCCGACACCTTGGCGCGTCCAAGAGTAAATATCTTGAATTAATAATGGTGCTGCAACGATGTAGGCTACATTCTTCGCAGCAAGAATCCGCTTAGCAACTTCTACCTGACGGCCTGCTTCCATTGAACCAGCTGGGCCACCTACCAGAGGAAAGCCAATTGTTGAAACAATCGCATCTACTTTGACAGCTTCAGAGGAAAGTGAAAGAGTTTCAATATTACCTATCTGTCTTTGCTGAATTTCGTAGTCGGTTGTCATCCAATCACGCACTGCCACATGTCCTTCCACTCCGTTGATGAAGATAGGCAAAGGAATTAACCCAGCTTCTTCAAAACGACGAATCAGCTGCGGAATGTAAGGTTGTTTGGTGATGACATGTTTGCGATAGAGGAGAATTCCGACAATGGGTGTTGTAGAGACGCGATTAATCGCGTCACAATAGGTTTGATACCACTCCAGGTATGCTTTTGGCGATTCAAAAAATCCTTGATAGTCGGGATGGAGTAACCCCATGTTGGGGGTTTCGACAGGGGGAGGAATATCACCAACTTTTAAATTTAAGTATTTTTCTGCTAGTGTCCAAAATAATGCGGCGACGTTTTCCGAACCGCCAGCATTCCAGTAACCATAGATAATTAACCAGTTGCGTAAGTCTTGGACTTTTTGCACTGGCACAAATTTCAGCAGTTTGGGGCCAATTTTTAAGAAGCTGATATAACCAGCGAGTTTGTCTTCTTCTCGTCCATTGCTAAATTTATCAAGAATGAATTTAACTGGTTTGGGCATTCCTTTGGGTTTATCGCCAATGGCAAATCCGCCCAGTTTGGTTAAACTCATCAATTCCAAAGCTGACTCAAACACAAGGCGGATGGGAATTTGAGCAATACGATCGCGCAACCACAAAACTTGGTCATAATCAAATATTAAGCTACCGAAAAATACATCAGCGCCTTGGAGTGCTGCTGCCACCTCGGTGCTATTGCTGGTAATATTGCGATCGCTAAATACCCGAATATCCAAATCAGGACAGCGAGAGTTAGCCAAAAAAGCCGCTTTCCTGTACAAGTCAGCGTTGAACGATTCAAATCCAGCAATCAAGACGATGCGTTTCATGCCTCTAAGCTACAAAATATGACTTTATCTCGATCTTAAATCGGCTGCTATGGTAAAACCTAAGACGCAGGATTTTTCATCATGTTTTTTCTTTAACACCCATGCGCCCCCAAAATTACTTATTGGCATTACTTAGCTTAACGATACTAGCGAATTCTCACCCTGTTATCGCTGCACCCTTAAATTCTTCTGGTATCTGTGTTAAAGAAAACTCCCCCGAACTACCATCTTTACCTCTTTTGCCTCGACTTCCTCGTTTGCCTGTTATTACTCAGGATAATTCAGGATTGCGTTATCAGGCCCTTGAATTAGCAGCAACCGGAAAATTCGATCTAGCACTGAAAGTTGCCCAAACTATTCCTAATGAAGCAGACAGATTCAGCGTTTTGAGTGCGATCGCTGACAACTTAGCAGCCGCCGGAAAAGTCTCAGAAGCTTTGAAATTTGTCCAAAGCATCGAAAATAAGTCCGACAGAGTTGAAATTCTCAGTAACATATCTAACAACTTAGCAGCATCCGGAAAAGTTAACCAAGCCCTACAAGTTGCGACAGCGATCGAAGACAGTTCCCAAAAAGTATGGACGATGCGAAGTGTCGCTACAAAGTTAGCAGAAGTTGGGCGAGTTTCACAATCTTTGCAGATAGCTAAAACTATAACGGTTAATTATGAAAAATGCTCAACTTTGAGTAGTATTGCTATTAAATTAGCGGAAGTAGGACAAGAATCCCAAGCTGTGCAAATAGCACAAACTATGGAAGATGAATATTGGCAAAATTCAACTTTAAGTGACATATCTCTGAAGCTAGTAGAAGTAAAAAAAATTCCCCAAGCTTTGCGGATAGCCCAAAGCATTGACGATGAATATAAAAAAGCTTCAACACTGCATGATATAGCTGTTAATTTCGCAGCAGCCAAAGAATTTTCACAAGCCTTGCAGATAGCTAAAACTATAACTAATAACAATCAAAAAGCCTCAGCATTTGTCAAGATTGCGGCTCAGTATAGAAAAATAGGACAAGTATCTGAAGCTTTGCCAATTCTTGCACAAGCCTTAGATTTAGTCCAACAGAATGAGGATGACTACGAAAAACCTTCATTGTTGCGTGAGATAGCTGACGAATATAGAAGAGTCGGACAAAAGGAGCAAGCTTTGGAGATTTTATCGCAAGTTGATGCACTCGAAGATAAATAGCTAAATAGCCAGTTGTATTCAGTAGTTTTCAAGTATTTAGACCACGTTGAAACGGTAGTAGGGAGTAGGGAGTAGGTGAAAAGCGCTGTCTCTACAAAGACTTGGCATTTTGGCACATTTTTTTATTTTCAAGTTGGTATGGTGAGATTCGCGAATGTCTTTGTGCGACAATACCGACTTGCAGAATCCCTCGGCTTGCTACCGAGGGTCTTTTTTTGGTGGTTACCTTATAACCAGCGAAAGTGCGATCGCATTCAAAAAAATAACCTCCAAGGTAGGAAACCACTGGAGGCGATGAGCAAAGACATTTTAATAGTGGACTAGTCTATATATAAATTTATCTTTTAGGTAAACCTGATTTCCTCCATCTATCAGGATAGGTTACAGTTAAATTAATCTATCATTAGATATACAAATTTCTAAATTGATTATTCAACTCTGAATAAGTTAATGTTTAGCTGACTACACAAATTTTGAAGGTTGTCTTGCGTAAGTCTGCTGGCAATCGCTAGTTGATAAGTTGATGTACATTGAGTTCACATTATTCATAATTACGGAAATCAAAAGCCAGAATCAAGCCCTATCCTAACTCCTGAGTATTAACTGTAAGTGCTAATCTATTGATATATTGTAGATTGATGTATTGAGTAGACAAAGAGCTTGATGGGTATTTCCATAAACTTCAAGCGTGAGCATTATTCACAAATCAGAATATTTTTTAGGATAAATTAAATTATGGCTAGTGAATTAGTAAAACTTAAACAAGAACTGATTGCTATTTCAGAGGCTAGTGAACTTGGGTTTAACTACACTCCAACAGCCAAGGATCAAATCGAGGCATTAGCAGAAAAACTTGAGGCACTAAATCCCACTACTGAACCTACAAATAATATCGAATTGATTCAAGGGCGCTGGTGGCTATTGTACAGTACTTTTGGATTAGAACGCGAAACTACTTTGCAACGTCTTTCTTTTGGCAAACTGCCTAATGTCGTTGTTGAAGTTACTGGTATCTTTCAAGAAGTTTATCTAATTGGTCAGCAGTACAATAACATAATTGAATTTAGGACAGGTTCTGATGTTCTGGGCATCCTTTTAGTTAAAGGACGCTACACAATAGAGGATTCTAAGCGTCTCAATATTGATTTCTTGTCAACTTCCGTCAAAAGTGCCAATGATGATTTGAGTGATGATGCGTTTTATGAAACTTTAGGGATTGAGAATGAGTTAGTGGAATCAACACTCTCATTTAGTGGCTGGGCCGATATTACCTTTTTGGATGAAAATTTGCGTTTAGTGCGTGGTAATCAGCAGAATTTATATGTGCTACTACGAGATGAAAAAGTAAGTAATTAAGCGCATGAGTGAAAGCGATCGCAGAAAAACTATCATTCAAGCAGGGCAAAAAGTCAATTTTGTGGATCTTGGCACTTCATTCATTCCTGCCTTTGAAAAAATAACGAGTGTTTTAGTTGTGCCTTTTACTAGGGATGGTTTAATTGTATCTGCTCACCTTACCCGTGGTATTGACCTTCCTGGAGGACACATCAAGATAGGCGAATTTAGCTGCGAGGAAACTGCAAGGCGTGAGGTTCTAGAAGAGGTGGGAGTAACTCTGGGTGAATTACAACTTGTGAAAGTCATCCAGTCTGATTACTACGGTGACGAACCAGAACAACTTACATATCTTATAGTGATGACTGGATTTGTTGAAGATATACTTCCTGACGATAATCTCAACGAGAGTTTAGGTAGAAGCATTATCAATGTTGATGAGTTTATCTCTCAATATCAAGCTGGCGATAAAAATAATATGCGGCGAATTGTGCTAGATGCAAAAATATTACTATTTGGGAAACTTGGAAAAAACTAACAAACTCATAGTTTTGGTATTTTAAAAAAGCTTTACTAGCCATTATTTATTGGTATTTTCGCATTTTTAAATACCTGCTCAACAGTAAATTCTAATCCCTCAAACAGTGAATCTGTAAATAGTTGATCTCCCATATAAGTTTGTGGCGCAGCATCTGGGTAAAAAACAGTAATGCTTCTAGCTTTACTATCTACTACCCAAACTCGCAATACCTTAGCGTCTAAATAGTCTTTTGCCTTAGCTGCCATTTGTCCAAAAGTTTGTCCGGGCGAAATAATTTCAATTACCAAATCGGGAGGAACAGGACAAGCTGCGTCTTCATCCCAGTCGGCAGGTAAACGTTCATAAGAAATATACAAAACATCGGGTGTCGGTACCCAATCTTGCCCCCGACGAGTTAATGTAATAGCCCATTCTACCAAGACTTGTCCTAATCCCTCACACCATCGCTCAATCATATAGAGAAGGGCGCGGGTAAGCTTAGAATGGAAAAACTTTGGTGACATTTTAGGAATTGCCTGACCATCCACGAGTTCGTAGGTGATATCCCCCTCGCCTGGTGGAAGATTTAGAAACTCTTGCAAGGTTAATTGATTGTTGGCTTGGAGTATCATGACGCAAATCAGCTGATGGCTAATTTTAATTGTAATTCCGTTATAAATTACATTCCTCGTAACACTTTCCGAATAGTCTCTGATGGTACATCATCTTTAATTGTCACCACACCAATCTGTGTTGGCAAAATAAACCGTACTTTACCCGCTTTGACTTTTTTATCTAATTGCAAAGCTTCAATAATTGCTTCAATATCCACTCCATCTGGTAATTTAGTTGGTAAACCCGCTTTTTGAATTAAAGCGTTTTGACGTTCTGTGTCTTCCTGTTGCCAAAGTCCCAAATCTACAGCAATTTGTCCTGCTGCTACCATGCCAATAGCAACAGCTTCGCCATGATTCACTAAACGATAACCCGTTAAGCTTTCCACCGCATGACCGATGGTATGACCATAATTAAGAATTGCCCGCAATCCCGCTTCTTTCTCATCCTTGCCGACAACATCGGCTTTTGCTTGACAAGAGCGCGTTAAGATTGTGCTGATAAATTCGGGCTTGATGTAACGGAGTTGATTGAGGTTTTTACTAGCTTCCATTTGGGAAAATAACTCGGCATCCCAAATCACGCCGTATTTGATTACCTCTGCCATTCCGGCGCGAAACTCCCGCATGGGGAGGGTTTTCAGCACTTCTGGATCAATTAACACGCTTCGCGGTTGATGAAATGCCCCAATCAAGTTTTTGCCGTGGGGATGATTCACACCAGTTTTGCCACCAATTGACGAATCCACCATTGCCAAGAGAGTCGTAGGTACTTGCACTACATTAATGCCTCTTAGCCAAGTGGCTGCTGCAAAACCAGTCATATCACCAATCACGCCTCCCCCCAAAGCCACCATCGTGGAGGAACGTTCTAAACGGTTTTCTAAGGCGATATCGTAGAGTTTTTGGATGGAGTTGAGGTTTTTGTAGCGTTCACCCGCTGGCAGGGAACAGCTAGCCACTTCAAATCCCGCAGATTTCAGCGATGCGATCGCTTTTTCTCCATAATGCTTAAAAATGGTTGGATTAGAAACCACTAAAACCTTCTTGCCTAGCTGCAAATCGGTCATGTATTGACCTAATTGTTCTAAAGAAGAAGGTGCGATCGCAATCTCATAAGACTGCTGCGGTAGATTCACATTAATTATAGAAGTCATTGCCCAACCCCAAACACAAGCCTGTGGGCTGTATTCTACCGCAATCTGAGGAGAAAGGAGGCAGGGGGGCAGAGGGGCAGAGGAGAGAATTCTTCAATAATTTCTCTGTGTCTTTGCGTCCCCCTTCGGGTGACGCTCCTAACGTCGCTAACGCAAGGACTCGCTAACGACGGGAAGCGGAGGCACTCCGTTGGACGGGTTTCCCGGCTTGTTCGCCCTTGGCGTTCCCGCAGGGTAGGAAGTGCCGTCCAAGACTGCGATCCCCTCACCGCTAGCGCGTCTACAAACCGGGGAACCTGTCCAACGCAGTGGCTCCTCCTGGCAATTTCTCTCCCCAGCGCTGGTTAACCGCATTCCCTTCATCCCCCTACCTTAATAACTCCCAGCCCAAGTTATCCACTTATGGGATATGCCTATGTGCAACATTCCTCCATTCATCTCTTGTTCGGTGATGACTGCTTCTGTGAAATCTGCACCGCTGAATTCTGCTTCATTGATATTGCTACCAATCAAATTTGCCTTTGTGAAATTGGCTTTTCTCAAATCTGCTCCACTCATTTCAGCTTCGCTGAGGTTTGCACCCACTAGATTTGCCATACCTAAATTGGCACTCCGCAAATCTGCACGACTGAGGTTGGTTTCTCCCAGATTGACTTCAATTAAGTCTGCACCAATCAAGTTCACTTCACTCAAGTTTGCACCATTCAGGTTAGCTCTACTCAAGTCTGCATCAGTCAGATTTGCCCGACTGAGATTACATCCACTCAAGTCCGCTTGACTGAGGTTGGCTCCACTTAGGTCTGCTTCAGCGAAATTTGCACCTTTTAAGTCTGCATCACTAAGATTTACCTGATGAAGATTTGCTCCATTAAACTTCCGTTCTCCTGCTGCATATAGATTCAGGAGCTTGTTAGCGTCCATATTATCACCTCATAATATCTATAGGTAAGCAAGTTTAGTTGTGAGTTAACACTACCCAAACCACACCAAAGACAAAAAGACGATTTTTTGAGTTGCCAGCAACCAGAATTTTAGAAAAACTCGTAATTTTATTGTGCTAGAGTTTTTGAGGTTTGGAACATTTACTTAATCTAAATATACTAATTCTCTGAATAAAGTTTAGAAACTACAGCTCTCCCAATGGTACTTAAGAGGTTTTGTATGGTGATGATTGTTAGAAGTAACTGTTTTTGGCTTTTTACTTTCTTGCTGGGCTGTATAAATTACTATTTACTAGTGATGTAACCTTCTTCCAAGCTAAAAGCATCACTTTAAAATAGCAATCACTCCTAGTATGTTTTGCTCAATTAGTAAAACTAACTGTTATTCAGTTCCATTAATGAAAATTTTTCATTGGAATAAAGCCATTTCTCAAAATTATCTTTACAGCGCAACCATTCTTTATCTGTCATTACAAACCAGTCGGTATCTCTGTTTCTTCCATGAATAAACATGTGCTGTCGAAACCGACCTTCAAAAATGAATCCCATTCTTGTAGCCGCAGTCCGACTAGCATGGTTTAGAGAATCACATTTCCACTCGACTCTCCGATAGGAATGGCGCTCAAAAAGATGTTGCAGGAGCAAAAATTGTGATTCTGTGTTCACCTTGCTTTTGTGGACTTCTGGAGTAAACCACACATGACCTATTTCAGCACGACCGTGGGTTGGAGCGATCGCAAGTAATCCTACAATCCCTACCTGGGTATTTTTTGAGTTTTCAAAGACTGTCCAAGTCAGCGGGTCGGATTTACCTATCATCTCCCTTTCGATCCAGTTTTTCATAGTGGAAGGGCTATCAAACGGGCCGTAAAACAAGTAATTCCATACGGCTTCCTTTTGCAGGTTACCATGAAAAGCCGCATATAAAGCTTCCACATCTCTTTCTGGAACTAGGGGTGTGAGTGTCACAAATTGTCCATTGAGTTGAAAAAATTCAGGTGGCTGCCAAATTCGGTGTTCCATGATTTGATTGCTGACTCACAGACAGATAATCTTACATCTTGGTGTTCTGCGATAACGTAGCTTTTCTCACGACTTGCCGAAGACGACGATCGCATTCTTTCCCTGCTCACTCAGCAATTGGTTATTTTTTTATTTGGAAGTCCCTTATACCTCCGCCTTTACCAAATCAACATCAGCAAGCCATATCATCCTGCTTTGAGCCGATGCCGTTTCTTCCAAAATAGGCGATCGCCATTCCACAGCATAAAGCCAATTGCTTTTGAGGCTAAAAATACCTTGAATGATACGGCGGGAAGGCTTTTCACTGAAATCAACCTCAACCACATCTCCCAACTCAAAAGCTGGACTGGGAACAGTCATGTCTTCCAGTATATTTGTGGCGTAAAACTCTCCAGCAGGCAAGTAGAGTGTTTCACCAAGGCAAACAATTGCATAAACCCACTCTTGCCCTTCCCACTGAACACCGGAGCAGTAGCCTGACAAATCGGAGCTTGACAAGAAGACTTTTTCTAGTATTTGAACTGCCAGTGGAGGCATGGCTTTACCCCACGGCGGAGAAGTATGCCAACAAGATTCTAAAGCAGTAATTTGATTAATCATAATGCAAGACGGTTCTCTTTTTATACATAGACTCGCTTACAGCACTATTATCCGGAATGTTATGCCAAAAAAGTACTTTAATTTATTGATAGTTAAATAATTACATCTTATGCAAAGGTATGGAATTAGCTTTTTCGGAGTTTACTAATCCCATACTTTTATTTGGTACTGTGATTAATGAGAATAACCACTTACATATTGAATTACAGGATCTGTTTGTAAAACACGACCATTTTTGAGAATTTCTAAAGATGCACCATTGACAACATATTCATATTTACCATTTTTAGCGACATATCCTGTCCCTTCTTCTGTATAAGCAGGTAAAGTACGAATACCTTGACCATTTAATTTAGATGTGCTGGTGTAGAAAAGCTTTCCGCGTTTATTGCAAATATAAATAGCAAAATTAGGAGTTTCAATATAAGCTTCTAACAGTCCACCTCCAGCATATCGAGGACAAGTATATGTATTTGCTGCGATCTGACTATTTGCTGGTGAATCATGAGTAGGTATTAATTGTGAAGCAACAGCGGCAGAAGATGTTCCTAATGTTCCGGCCAGTAGTGAAGTAGCTCCACAAGCTGTAGCCAAAATTATCGAAAATGTTTTGTTTTGTTTGTGATTAAAGCCCTTCATTGTCTACCCTCAAGTTTGATTACTATAAACTCCAAATTCAACTTGCAGGTTTTCGGATTTGGGGACAAAACATTTAACATTTAGGCAAAGGGTGTACATGTTCAAAACCCTTAAACCCTTACGCTCTACCTCCACGCCAAATTTTTTTGCGTAAGTCCCGATGGCGAAGGTTAGAGTTAGGCTAACGGTAGAACCTAAGTACAAATGAGTAAGTAATCATGAAACACCTTGAGGGGAAAGTGACATTGGTCACAGGTGCTACACGGGGACTAGGTAAAGGAATTGCTATTGGTCTGAGCGAGGCAGGTGCGACGGTGTACATCACCGGTCGCAGTCTCAACAACTCTTGTTCTACAAATAACATCGGGGGCAGTCTTGATGAAACCCAAACAGCCATTGAGGAAGCTGGTGGTGTATGCATCCCTGTCCAGGTAGACCATAGCAATGATGAGCAAGTGCGTTTGCTCTTTGAGCGCATTCAAGATGAACAAAATGGACAACTCGACCTATTAGTTAATAATGCTTATTCAGGAGTTCAGGCATTAACAGACGCTTATGGAAAGCCATTTTGGGATTGCGAACCGAGCCTTTGGGATGCTAGCAATAACGTTGGTCTTCGCAGTCACTATGTTGCGAGTGTTTTTGCTGCGCGCATGATGACCAAGCGTCGTCAAGGACTGATTTGCACTCTTTCCTCATGGGGTGGCATGTCCTATATATTTGGTACAGCATACGGTGCCGGTAAAGCAGCTTGCGATCGCTTAGCAGCGGATATGGCTGTTGAACTTAAGCCACATAATATCACTTCTGTTTCTGTTTGGCCTGGTATTGTTGGTACAGAACACTTTTCCCGTTTGGCGTTAGAAGTAGAAGAAAATGCTACTGACCAGAAAAACTCATGGCTGAGCGATCGCTACAACTGGGAAACTCCTTTATTAACGGGACGTGTCATTGCTCAACTTGCTTGTGAGCCAAATGTGATAAAGCGTACGGGACGCGTCCAGATTGTTGCCGAACTGGCTAAGCAATATGGACTGGTAGACCAAGACGGAAATCGTCCTGTATCGCTACGCTCTTTGCGTTTTCTGCTGCCGTTTGCATTACCCTCATTGAGAAAGTATTCGTGGCTGATACCCGATATTAAAATGCCGTGGTCACTGTTACTACTCACTACCCTCAGTTCGCCTAAAATTTGACTAATGACTGTCAAAGTTGCTTGTTAACTGTCTACCAAAGTCCAGAAGTAGCCATCCGGTGCAATGAAGGAAAAACTTTTTTCTCCAAACTCATTTTCTACAATGCTGGTAAGTTTTTGCGCTGGACTTGCCTGAATGCGATCGCCATAAGCTTCTATGCCACGCACGCGATATGTGTAGAGGGACATGCCCAAGCTACCTGGTTTTGCTGCGTCAAACTGCGACTCTAATGCGATCGCATCTGGAAATCTGATGATGTAAAGTCTACCACTGCGTGCAGCCATCAGATCGGACTTGGAAGAACGGGGATCGTCAAAGGCTGTGACGATATACTTTTCCCCAGGTTTGAGGTCAAATAGCTCTCGACCAGCTGGTGAAGATTCATAGCTAGTCTCAACATCATCACGCACGCGCAGCAAACCCAAAACTTCTTCATAGAATTTCAAGCTTTCTTTGCTGTCATCTTGGACAATCATCCCCATGTGAGTAAACTGACTAGTTTTCAAAGCAGCATTGCGATCGATTTGTCCGTAATCCGGTAGTGTATAGCCAAACCTTTGAAATAAAACTTGTCGAGTGAAGGGTTGCAGTAACAACATTTCTCGCACGCCAACTGCCGAGTCAATGAAAGGACGGCTTTTGCGTTCTTTGTTGTAGATAACTTCCCAGTAAGGGTTAGTGTATCTGATAGGCCACCCAGCAGCTTTCGCATCTTCCACATGATTTAAAATATTAAGCGCGTCAGCTGTTAAGGTAGTTGCCCAGCGATTTCCCTTAACTTTCATCGACACTAACCCCAATCCTTGGTTGGTCGGGTTTTGCCAAACCATTAACCGAATTAGACCATGATCGACATTTTGGTGGTAAAGGCGAATCGAGCGTAAAAAGGAATTCACCCCATATAATTGCTCGGCTGCATCTGCGGATAACTCACCTACTTGGCCAATGCGATAGCCATATTGTTCCCAATATTGAATCGCAACAATTGGGTCTGGGATACCAATACATACTTCATAGATACCTTCAATTGCGGTTTCTTGCCCGTGAGCCATATAAATTTTAGATTTTGGATTTTAGATTTCGGATTGGGTATTGACTATAACGGACTAGTCAAGAAAAATAAAGCTTTTGCAGAAATACTAGAGTTTATTTGTAATTTCCGGTGTTTTCTGTTTAAAAAATTCAAACTAGCAAAATTGAAGAAATTTGTTGTTATAAGTTTAAGTAATATTGTTTAATGTAGGTTTTAAAGGAGAAAAATCTCGAATATTCTCTTTTTTATAACCTAATATCCATTTTGTCAAAATAAAAACATATAAAACTAATTAATCATTTATCTTGTAGAGGTAGGCATTGCCCACCTTATATCTGACGAAGGTTTGAAATCTCAGCTTTTACAGCACCTGTTTCAGAAAAGATACTAATCGATCGGTGTTAAATGATTTGAGGGAGTTCAAGACTTCTTTTGCTTGTTCAGAAGGCTCATAGTCGCGTGGTACACCAATAATTGTGGTTCCCGATCTTTCGCTTAACAAGTACCAGAAAGCTAATTTACCTTCAACACTCATTGAGCTATACTCACCAGTAAGAATTGTAGTTCTGCCTCTAGCAAGTTCTACCGTCGCCTTGATAGGATTTGGAGCGAGCAATCACTTCATCTTGACCAGTTCTTTCTGCTGGTAGTAAATCACGCAAAGCAAAGAGCTATTCTTCTGAGGATATTTGTTGAATTCGTGCTACCAAGTCCGCGGCTTTCTCTGTTGGTAATGTATCTATTGCGTTACCAGAGATTATATCAGTTATTTGAGGATAACTTTCCCCTAAGACTGCTAAGCGAGCGTCTATGTCTAGACTATTCAAATTTGATACAATTTGTTTTGTTGAATCGATGTTTTTAAAAGTCATAAGCACTTACAAAATTCTCATATTTATTTCACAAAAGTCCTAAATAATTAAGGCTAGAGAGCTTTTTACAGTCAAAAAAATGTACAATTTAAGTGACAAAATCTACAACGTAATAACTTTGACTGTTTTCAATTATGCTTTTATTTACATTAGAAATTTTGGGTAGAAAAATTCACTCTAAGAAGATAGAGTATTACTACAAAAAGCCAGATATTTAAACCAGCCGCAAGACAGATGGAATCAAATAAAAGTCAAATTAAATTATGAAATACAAAACAAAGAGCGTCACGACTTTAGGGTGCAAATATCACAAAGAGCAACCTAGATGAAGACAGAGTAAAAAGCATATTTTTTACTCTGTATTTATTTATAAATAGAATTATAACTAAGGGTTTTTTTGTTCTACACCTTTATTAATCACATAGTGTTTTGTACTTTCTCAAAGGTATTACGAATTGGTATAAGTTCAACTTTACGTTTCATTTACACAAAAAAGCCTCCTTTACAGGAGGCTCAAAATAGTTAGCGGAGACAACTTGTTAACTTACACCACAACAACAGCGATCGCTCCTCCTAATGCGGCGAAAATAGCGGAGACGACGGCTGTAGCAAACAACCACCAAGCTGCCGTAGCTGCGGCTTTACGGGTTTCTTCTGCTTGCCGCTGTGCTTGGTGCTTCACTTCTTCTAGGCGGCGTTGTGCTTCATGTTGTAGGCGTTCTGCACGTTGCAATACTGTGTTGCGTGCCCGTTCAATTTGGTCGATGATTCGATTGGCATCTTCCTCGGAAATATCTTCACGGGAACTCATAATCGCTACTAAGGTATCGCGGTTAAAAGAAGACAAGCGATCGCGCAATGCATCAAACCCAGCTTGCGGGTCCTCAAATAATTGGCGAACATCGTGCTTAATGCCATCATAGTTGAGTTCTGGGCGATCTAAGGAGTTGAGATAATAACGGATGCGCTCAAAAATCCCATCGATCGCACCTTGAATCTGTCTTTGGATACTCCGCACTTGTTCCACAAATTGATCCCTGACCGATATCATATTATCAGCAATCCGCGCTGCTTCTTCATCAGTCATATCTTCGCGGATTTTCAATAGGGCAATAATGGTCGAACGGTCAAAATGGGACAAGCGATCGCTAAAACTCTCAATTCCAACTCGCGGATCGTGCAACAGCAATTGTACATCGCGCTTGATACTTTCTGGGTTGAGTTCTTCTTTACCAGTTTGCCGCAGGTACTCTTCCAAATAAGCTTGGAAATTTTGGACTCTTTGTTGCGTCCGAGTGGCGAGGCGACGCGGCGCACGCACAACGTTGCGAATAGAAGTTTGCACTGAGTCAATGACTTCATTAACTTGCTGTTCGCTCAAATCCTGGCGTTGACTCAGCAGTTTCACCAATGTATCCCTGTCTACCTGGGATAAGCGACGGCGCAGTGCAGTAGCTCCTTCTTTCGGATTTTCAAACAATCGATTAAAATCTCGTTGAATTCCTTCAGGGTTAAGTTCTGCTTTGCCAGTATTCCGCAAGTAATCTGCGATTGTCGTAGTCACAGTGTCATATTGATCCTTAGCTTTTTCTGCTAAAGCTTGAGGTGCATGGCGGACACCGTGCCAAGAATCTTCAACACTATCAATGATTTGATTAACTTGGTCTTCACTCAAATCTTGCCGCTGGCTCAACAACTGTACTAAGGTATCGCGGTCAAAGCGAGACAAGCGGGCGCGAATTGCCTCAATTCCAGCTTGGGGATCTTCCAATAACCTCTTTAGATCGGCGCGGATAGCATCAGGATTTAACTCTGCCTTTCCAGTATTACGCAGATATGACTCTACATTCAACCACAGAGTTTCTGCTTGATATTTTGCTTGGTCTGCCAGTGCTTTGGATTCTACCAAGGCGCGATCGCGCTGTTTTTCGATTTCGTCTAGAATGCTGTCTACTTCGTATGATTGAATATCTATGCGTTGTAACAATATCCTCCGCATTTGCTCGCGGTTAATTTGCGCCAATCGTCGCGACAAAGTTTCATAATCTGCGTCTGGATCTGCCAATATGGGTTTGAAATTTTTCTCAATCCCTTCACTTGTCAAATCTGTCTTGGGAGTAACGAGTAAATAACTTTCTACCTGCCGTTGCAGGTCTTGCACTATCTCTCTTTCTTCAGCAGCTGTGACTGTCACTAGCACTTCTTGACGAACAGCTTCTAATCGATCTGCAATGCGCTGAATTTGTGCTTGGGTTAGCAGTCCCCGTTCTTGCAGGATTTTAACGAAATCGTTGCGGGAAAGTCGATCTAGTTCCCTTCGCACTGTACCTGGGTCTGCTGCTGGGTCGTAAACGACATCGCGAAATTCCTGGGCAATTCTTTCTGGACTCAGTTGCCAAGCATAAGTAGTATGCAGGTAATTTTCAACATCGGCACGGATGGGGCTGTAGGGTTGTGATGGTGTGGGCAAGCCTAGCCTATCTGCTTGTTCTGTAGCTTTGTCTCTAGCAGTGGCAAGCGATCGCAATATCTTTTCCACATCAAAATCTGACAAGTCTGTTCTGCCCAAAACAATACCACTCAAGGCGGTTAATCCCTGCTGGAGTGTCTGCTGAATTGGCCCTGCGGTCTTTTCTTCGGTTGTTTCTTTAGACGAACGCGTTTCGGCAATTAACCGATCTAGTTTGGCGTTGAGTTCATCTGTTTTGGTTTGTCCTGGTGGCAGCGATTTCAGATAGTCCATCAACTCACCCAAGCGGTCTTTGGTAGGTTGTTTCTGACTCACTACCTGTTGCCAAACGCTATAAAGTGTGTCGGCGATGCGGCTGACATCTCGCTTAGAAAGGTCGGTACGACTGCTAACTAAATCGATAAACTTTTGGCGGTCGATGTTGCTCAGTTCTGCACTGCCTGCGATCGCTTGTAGTTGTGGGTCGTTGAGTAATCTTTCAAACTCGCCGCGAATCTTGGATATATCTAGCTCTGGGGGACGTAGCCTTTCTAGATAATCTTCTACGTTCTCCCGCAGACTCACAGGGTCGATAGCACTTCCTAATTCCCGACGCACAGCAGCGGCGGCGGCTTCAGCTGTTGCTACTACTTGCTGATTTACAGCTTTTGCGCCCAGTGCAGCCGTTGCTGTCCCCATAATCGCTTGAAAACCAGAAGTTGCCGTGTTGACTACTGAGCCAATTAAGGAACCTACTGTGGTGGAACTCACCCACATCAGTAGCAAAAAGTAAGCACCCCAAATTACCAACCCCAAAATTGCTCCTAGTCTGGGGTCTAAAATCACCAAACTCAATTTTACTGCTAGGTAACTAGCAATTAACAAGGCGATCGTCACAGTGACTAATGTCCAAATACCCACTGCCGTGCCAATTTTGCGAATCGTACCTCCCAAACTTCCCGCTTCCCCAGTATCTGCATCTGAGTCAGATGGACGGCCCAAATAGGAAATACCAGCTGCCACGGAGAGGTTAGTTAATACTAATTGGAAAGCAAAAGCTAGAATCACACCGGAGATTAAAGCGACAAAAAAGCGCGGCCCGGTAACGAGAGCCGATGCCTGTGGTGGTGTGATGCCTGAGGTATCTACTGGGGTCTGTACCAGCCACAATAGTGGCTTGTAGAGTCCCAGCATGATTTCCGTACTTTGAAACATTGTATTTCCTTCTTCTAAGTTTAAATTCGGGGATTAAGAATTTCGATTTGGAGAAGCAACTGTGTATATATGTCTGTATCTTTGGCAATACCTAACTCATGTAAATCTCAGAATCCTGGAATTTAGGCGTTTCAAGCATCTCTCTGAAGTTTGAAAACTATATCTAGCGCTAGATAGAATTTATATTATCTAGCGGTAGAAATATCAAATTTGCTGGCATTATGAAGTGAAAAACTGGCTAATTCTTGGCTACCAGTTTTTAGTTTTTTATTTCTTATTTCCCAGCAAGTTGATTTGTCTAAATTATAGTTTTATCACCAATCGACTATCAAGAATTTACATTTATTTACAAATACGTTTTTTATCACCCTCTCAAGGCGTATTTGTTAGCGCGAACGAGTTTCTGATAATCGTCCACAAGAAGTGCCTGTAGTTTGTGCCTACAGGTGGAAAGCAACTTACCGAGAAATAGCTAACTTAAAGTTAAGTAACAAATTGTTCAGGACAAAAAAATGGAAACTCGCTCCTCCACAGATTTGCCCACAATTGCTACAGAGTACAATGGCAGCGATCGCAATGCATTGCTGTTTGGTTGGACACCTCAATCCGAAATCTGGAATGGTCGTTTTGCGATGATTGGCTTTGTCTCTTATTTACTTTGGGATTTAGCTGGCTATAGCGCCCTTCGAGATGTACTCGGCCTAATTGGCCGCTAAAAGATTAAACACCTAAAAAGTTCATATTGGAGGAAAAATCATGGAAACTCGTCCATCTACTGATTTACCACCTGTTGCTAGAGAATACAATGGCGTAGATCGCAATGCCTTTTTGTTTGGCTGGACACCTCAAGCCGAAATCTGGAATGGTCGCCTAGCAATGATTGGCTTCATTGCCTATGTACTTTGGGATTTAGCTGGCTATAGTGTAGTTCGTGACGTACTGCACCTCGTTAGGTACTAAATATTAGACTGCCTGCAAAATACAAAAAATCTCAATGTCATTGTGAATGTAACTAAGGTGTAAAGACAAAGTAAGCGCATTCATTGAATAAAATTTCCAAAAAAATTCTGGTTCTAAAAAAACACCTTTAGCTAACTTCAATTGACAAATCAAGTATTTTTGCAAGAGGTCTATTCAACACCTGAAAAGTTTTGAGATATTGGAGGAAAAATCATGGAAACTCGTGAAACTCGTCCATCTACAAATCCACCACCTGTTGCTAAAACTTACAACGATCGCGATCGCAATGAATTTCTTTTTGGCTGGACTCCGCAAACCGAAATCTGGAACGGTCGTTTTGCAATGATTGGCTTTATAGCCTACTTACTCTGGGATTTAGCAGGATATAGCGTCCTGCGAGACGTACTACGCATTCTTGGGTACGAATCCTAAATAAACAGGAGCCAGTCGTGTGCTTTGGTTCCCAAAGTTAAGCGAACTTGCGTTCAACAGTCAACAGTTAAGTAATTGGTCTAGGCAGGCGGAACCAAAATCTGGAACCGCCTTCTTGACGTGGTAAATAACCAATTATGCCTCCCCAGTGTTCAACTGTAATCCGGCAAAAATAAAGACCCAGCCCAACTCGACCTGATTTATGTTTGCCTTGAGAAAACTTTTGAAACAAAGTATTTACTATCTCTGCTGGTACACCGCTACCCTCATCGTCCACATTTAAGAGAACATACTCTCCATCTGGTTGTAAATCAATTGTTACAGTAGACCCCACTGGACTGTAGCGATAAGCATTTTCTACAAGATTTAAAATCACCCTATCCAAACGTGATTTCTCTCCAACGACTTTCCAGTCTGCTTTCATGTCAATGTTAGAAGTTAGCTGCAATTGCTTATTATTAAGTGTGAAAGTCGGCTGGGAAAGTTCAATGACCTCTTGTGCAGAACTTAAGAGATTTGGTGCGTCCTCAACATCGACTGTGAAAGCCTCTAGCGATCGCACCTCAGTAGAAAATACGTCTAAGATGTTTTTAATTAGCATCTCTTGCTGAATAGATTGCTTCCTACCAATTTCTAAAAATTCTTTTCCTTTCGGTGACAAATTTTCAAATTCCAGCAGAGCTAAACAGCAATTAATAGCACTCAACTGCCCTGCTATATCGTGGATAATACAATGAATTAGTACATCTTTTTTCTGATTTTCTTTTAGTAAATGCTGATAATCTAACTGGCTTTCTCTAGCTTTTTGGATCAGAGATTGTTTGTTTATAAACTTTTCGCCTAATAATTCAATTAATAAAATTTTTTTATCATTCACGCAAACTGCATAAGCTTCAAATTGATATTCTTTACCAGTTAGATCTACTTCGCTCCATAAACCCGAACTCAGCTTTATACTGCTATTACTCTGCCAAAATTCTTCTGCATCAATAAGAAAATTTGCTAAAAAAGGAAACTCTTCCTGCGGTATTAATATATCAATTTCCGATGTAAATCTTCGACCAAAAAAACGCTCAATCCAATTTGGTGTAGTTCCAGTAATTCTAAATAAGCTATCTTGAAGTCGCTCTAATATTAAAATATTGAGTGTAGCGAATAAGTCAGATACTATAGAGTTAGTCATGATTCACAACAGACACAATCAATTAGTTTTGGCTCTCAGTTAATGATTTTGTATTCTAGTTAATTTTTCCTGTAGTAAGCTGAAATCATTTATACTTTGTTGAATTGGTAAGAGTTGATTTTCATCCCAAGTACTATCTAACAGCAACACCCAATCTCCCTCAGATGAGGGAAACATATGAACATCTGTACAAATACCGTACTCTGTTTTTATTAGAGGTAGAAAAAGAGGAATATCATCTAACGGTAATAACCCTTCCAAGAAAAAAACTTGCTCGCCTACACCCCCTCCTTGGCGGAGGTTAGTAATTCCATATTCTGCCAGCTTACCGCCCCAAGCCAAAAGGCTGCCATCTTTTTTGACTAGCAGATAGGCAAGAGAGCGTGCTTCTATTAGATAATTCAGAATATAGTTAATTACGGCAGGCGGGATATCTAGCATCTAACCATCCAAGATTTTTTTACCAAGAGTGTGGAAAACTTCTTCTACACCTAGTCCATTTTTAGCACTGGTTTTAATTACAGTCCAACCTTTCTGGATAACAGCGTCTATTTCTGCTGTTTCAATTTCCCATTCATCTGTCATATCCCATTTATTCAGTACCAAAATGAAGGGAACTTGCCCAAGTGTATCTTCTACTCGTTTTTGCAATTCAAAAGCCTTTTCTAAGGTATTGTTACGGGTACCATCTACAACTAATAAATAACCAGCCGAACCTCGTAGATATGAAAGGCGGACTTTTTGAAATTCATCTTCTCCATGAATATCCCAAAGGATAAGATTTAATTGATTTGCTTGGATATCTATAGTTTTTTTATCAATCTTGACACCTACAGTAGTATAATATTTTTCTGAAAAAATACTATGTACAAATCGTGCAACTAAACTAGTTTTACCTGTGGCAAATGCACCTACCATACAAATTTTTTTTTGGATCATACAGCGTTTTTCTTACTCCCCATCCCCTATTCCCTACTCCCTTTTAATTAGGTGTAAGTAGATCGGCGCAAATAAATATAATATATTCTGTCATTGCGAGGAACGAAGCAATCCCAGCCTTTGCGATTGCTACTCTGCGAGAAGGCTCTGCCTACGTCGTTCCTCCTTTCTACGAGACGCTACGCGAACGCAATGACATCTTACATTTAATTATGTCTACCTACTTATCAGTAATAAACACTTGAAAAGATACTCTACGATTAGCTGTTTCTGCTTCTGGTATCAAGTCTGGCTGTAAAGGCAAGCTAGAACCCACACC
The DNA here is from genome assembly GCF_034531165.2 of Dendronalium sp. ChiSLP03b. Lineage (NCBI taxonomy): Bacteria > Bacillati > Cyanobacteriota > Cyanophyceae > Nostocales > Nostocaceae > Dendronalium > Dendronalium sp. ChiSLP03b. The sequence goes on from NZ_JAVRBR020000051.1 coordinate 39,833, forward strand.
CATGACTTTAAATTTACTAGTATTGATTCCTTGATATTTTAAATAAGTTAATATTTTATTAGCACGAGCTTGACGGAGTAGCATGTTCTGTAGTTTTGTTCCTTCTACATCGGTGTGTCCTATTATTTGTATCTGTACATCTTTACCCAGATATTTGGCAGTATCTAAAAACTTTTGGATTAGTGACACCAAAAGAGGTAGTTTACCAGCTTCGCCAACGATAAGCTCTGTTGTTCCTCCTGAGAAAAAGAGTCTTTTTTGTTCAATTTGCTTTTTGTATGACTGCAACTGAAGAAGTTCAAGCTCGACAAGATTTTTATCTTCAAATTGAGTAATTCCTGGGATGAATCGCCATAACTTACGTGTTTCTAAAATCCATTGACGAGGTGCAGAACCTGTGGTGTGAAGAATACCATTATTATCAATTTTTAATGATACAGTTTTTGGCGGTTGCAGCAAGTTCTCAGCTCTTTTTACAGTCAGTTGTGGTTCCAAAGATAGATATGGTTGCCATTGACCGATAACTTTTTTCGGATTGAGATTTGTTTGTTGTATCAACGTATTGGGATCTATCGCTAAAGGATCGCGCATTCCCAAAATGAAATGTTTGCCATAGCGTTGTTTGGTATTAATCACAACAATTCCTGGTTGAGAGTTGAGTTTTTGGAGATAGGCTTGCCAGCGGAGATGTTCTCGAATCGCAAAAAAGCCCCAAATACCAAAAGCGATCGCTATTGTGCCTAAGAAAGCCACTGCATAAGTATAATTATTTTTTTGGGATGCAGATTTATACTGACTTGCCAAACATGCTTCTAGATAAGGCGTGCTGGCTGTAAATGGTTCTGTCTCTCCTGCAAAGTCATTAATTTCTGGCCCCAGCTTGAGATGGATTTTTTCTATCGCTTCTTGAAAAACTAACCTTAATTCTTGGGGAGGGTTTCCCCAGATACTACTAGCTAGCAATGCTTGTGGTCCTTCTTCAACCCAAATAGTGAGTTCTCCAAACCGCAAACTTTGGAGTGCATCTTCTTTTCGCACGCTGAACGAGTCTTTGGCAAAATCTTGGATAGCGGTTAACATCGCAGAAACCAAATCCGGATCTTGAGTAGTTACTTGGTTAACCACTACATGTTGCAGCAGTAATCCAGTTTTTTTATGAATTAGGAATACTTGTTCTACTCGGTAAACTAGTGTACGCAGCAGGATGATTTCCGCAAATGATTTCCCTGTACGTCGTGCTTCGAGCCTCCACTTAAAGCTTTCAGGCGACAAGCTATGTTCTAAAGTTTGATTGAGAGATTGCATCATCTCCTCAAGCGCTGTGGAAATCGCTTTGCGGGTAGCTGGCCCCACGATCGGAAAAAACGCTTCTGAAAGCACATTTTCGTCTTGTTTCACAGAAGCTTGGATGGCTTCTTCGACAGTCGATACTATTGCTTCAATCAGTTGTTTATCTTGTTTTGAACGCAATACCACAGCTTCTGGAAGCAGGCGGCTGATATCTTCTGGTTGAATTTGGGGGTTGTTTAATCGCTCATAGATTTTGTTGAGTTCAGTTGGCTCAATACCAAACAGCAAACTGCGAAGTGTACTCAGCTCATCGCTGAGTTGTTTATCTTTATTACTCAAAGAAAAGTCAAAAGATTGGCTGTTACTGTTTGTAGCTTCAGGTAGTGATTTCGGTCTTTGATTCAGGGAATCACTCATTACTAAAATCCCTCAACAGGGGATGAGGGGATAGAGAGCAGGAGGAGAATAATGACAACTGACACTTCGGGTGACGCTCGTGACGCTCGGTCGCGTAGCGTCTCCCCTTGGCAGAAGACTTGCTAACGCCAGTTATTCATGGGGAGCCAGTGCGTTGGGCGACTTTGCCGACTTGAAGCAACTGGCGTGGAAACTCCCAAGACCATACTGGCTCACAACTAGCTCAGGACTTGTTTTGTGTATTCAGACGAATAGCTAGGTCTGTAAACAGAGCTGCAAGCTTGGAACTATCTGTTTTGTCCCTATGCAGTTCTTGGGCTTCCCGTTGCAACAAAGCTAGGATTTCCTCGTACTTTTGCCGGATATCATCTTGTAGGCTTTTAGATTGGTTAAGAATCTGCTCGCGTAAATCCCGCTGGCTGTTGATAGTTTGTTCATCAAATTGAGCAAACTTTTTTTCTAAGGATATGGCTATACTTCTGTGTTCTTCACTAAGTGTTTGCACAGCAGTATCACGTTCTGCTTGCTCGTTTTTTAGCCGTTCTGTTAAAAAATCTACCTCTTTTTTCAGATAGATTTCCAAAGCATCTAAACGTTTTCTTGTCTCATCACGCACGTCGTTGAACTCTTTAACTAAACGTTCTTCTAAACGTGCAAATCTTTTTTCAACTTCTCGTACCTGGTTACCAAAAAGAATTTCTCTGACTTTATCTAGATTGTTACTTTCACTAATACTATTGCTACTAAATAACTGTTTGTTTATTTCTTGATTTGACCCCCCTTCCCTGAGTTGTCCTAAGTTATTATTAATATATTCTTCAGGTAGGTTCATACTTTTAATCCTTCTCGAGACTGAAATTTAGTTTTGCTTTTAATTGTGACAGTAGATAGTATTGATGAAGTTTACATAGTTATATTCAGTACAAGTATCTTTAAATACAGTATTTAATTTTAACCCTCCAAAGATAGAAATATATATTAAGTTATTATTTAGATAGCTGATATTTTATAAATTTTTGTTAATGAAAATACAGTTGAAAATGTTAGAGGATATTTGAAAAGTCCTCTTGTCGGTAGCAAAACGTTTTAGATCCCCCTAAATCCCCCTTGTAAAGGGGGACTTTAATTCCGGTTCCCTCCTTGTAAAGGGGGGTTAGGGGGGATCTAAAAGTGCCTAAAACCACAGTGAAACACTTTTCAAACAACCTCTTAACCTCTACTCAATACGTTTCAACGAAGGGGCAAAGGAGAAACTTTAAGGGTTTTTGCGATTCCCTTTAACTATTCACTCGATTTCTGTTTATTTATGCTTATCTGCTAAATTATTTGCATACTAGTGAAAAAAGCCACCTAAATATTTAGGTGACTTTTTTACTGTGTTTTAATTAAAAGAAAAATCGCTGGAATTCAGCACCACTATTATTCGTCAATACAATTGGGTATACCTACGACAGCGCAAGGAAAATTAGAACCTAGTATCTGAATAATGGGATGACTTATAGATTTACATCCCAGAAATAGTATATCGGCAGCTTCTGATTCCACAACTTTTTTAAGTTCTGTAGCAATGTCACCAAACCGCAAATGAGACTTGAAGGAACCCTGCCATTCCTCAGCGAGACTTCTTGCTTGCCAAAGGATTCTATCGGCTTCTTGTAGAGATGGTGCAATCCCCTGCAATTTTGGTTGAGTTAAGACGGGTGTGATAGACCTTGATACATCGTTTACGGGACATTCTAATTGAGGAACGCGTCTTGCAAAGCTTAAAATATCGGGATACTGACTGCTATGATTGTCTTTTACTACATAAACGGCTTGCACTGTAACTTGATTGTTAGTGGCTAAACGCGTTTGATGAGCAATCCAAAAGGCAATATCTAGTGCAGTGTGACTGTTAGGAGAAGCATCATAACCAACGATTAAATTGACTGATTTTGCTTTTTGAACTTTTTTAGAAAAAGATTTTTTTGGCTCTGGTAGCAATACCATTTGCTCAATTAAATCGTCTCTACCGATGGCGCTTTGCAGGCGCGCTAACATTGGCTTGATTTTCACAGCTTTAACTTCTCCCCAAGAGTAACGAATGATGAATGAGAAGCAGGGCTACCAATTCTGGATTTTGGATTGAGTGGCGAAAATCTAAAATTAGTAGAGGAAACCCCAATAACAACTGGTATTACAGCCAAAGTTTTGGGGGTTCCTTCCATTGCCGACGGAGTTAGCTGACGGGCTAAGACTGGAAGGTGTCTCTCTCTTAAGAGGAGCCAGCGCCCTTCGGATTCGCAGTCGCCTACGGAGGGAGACCCTCCTACAGCGCTGTCTCACCGTGGGGGGGTTCCCCCCGTTGAGGAGCCACTGCGTTGGACGGGTTTCCCGGCTTGAAGCAAGTGGCGTGCGACTGGCGTTGCTGAGCTCAAGATTAGTCACTCTTGACTTTTGGCTCTTAAAATTGCTGCTCTGTGCGAGATGCGCCCCACAATATGGTTCCTCCGTTCCAAATCCTGCTTTTGATGAATTTGAATTAGGCTACCCGCTAAAGAAATAATAGTCTAAATTTATTCGTCTTGTGTAAAGTAGCGATCGAGGAAATTGAGAGCATGGTTGCGGAGTTCAAAGTAGTCTTTTGAGTTTCGCATGGCGGCGCGATCGCGTGGATGAGGGAAAGGCACTTCCAATATTTCCCCAATCGTAGCCTCGGGCCCATTAGTCATTAATACGATGCGATCGGACATATAAATTGCTTCATCTACATCGTGAGTAATCATCATCACTGCCTGCCGATTGTTTTCCCAGATATCCAATACCTGCCGCTGCAATTTGCCCCGAGTTAGTGCATCTAGTGCCCCAAAAGGTTCATCCATCAGCAACATCTTTGGACGAATTGCTAAGGCTCTAGCAATTCCCACCCGCTGTTTCATACCTCCAGAAATTTCATCAGGATATTTATCAGCTGCCGCTGTTAAGTTTACCATTGCCAAGTGTTCGTTAACAATGCTAATTTTTTCGGCGCGATTAGCATTTTTTAGCACTTCATCTACAGCTAAACGGACATTTTCTCGCACAGTTAGCCAAGGTAAAAGTGCGTAATTCTGAAATACCATCATCCTTTCGGCTCCTGGCTTCCGAATTTCTTTTCCATCTAACCGTACTGAGCCAGAAGTTGCTTTTTCTAAACCACCAATAATTTTTAATAGAGTTGATTTACCACAACCAGAGTGCCCAATGACAGAGATATATTCATCTTCTCCAATGGAGAGGTTAATACCATCTAGTACAACAAAATTACTTTTATTTTGTGTTGGATAAGACTTGACTAAATTTTCAATTTCTAAAAATCCAGTACTGGGCATAACTTTGTTCTGAGTAGTGCTATGTAATGAGGTATATTCCATCATCAAATACTCCGGAAATAATTTAGTCAGTAGTCAACATTTGGACTAGGAAATTAAGACATGAAAAAACGAGTGGGAGTGTTAGCCCTGATTTCAAAACTATTCAGATAGCCCATTGGATTGCTGGGATCAAAACCTTTCTTATCTATGAATACTTCTGGAGGTTCTACTTTGTAATCATCCTTCGGACACTCGATTCCCATTTCAGTTGCTATCTCCCGATATAAATCGGTTCTCCAGCCTTTTTCGGCTAGTTTATCTGCATTTTTGGGAAATTCATGAATTTGTCCCCAACGCGCTGCCTGTGTCATCAACCAGATACTCCTGGATCTCCATAAAAATGTTGAGTGTTCTCCTGGCTGTTTGGGAAGGTTATCTGGAATATCAAAGAAAATTGTGGTGTCAGCAGCTTTAACGGTGCGGTCTTTGCCGTCAAAGCCGCCATAGTTGTAATTACCAAGAATTGCTGGCCCTGTAAACTTTGCGATTGGCGCGCCTGGCTTTTTAGGTTTTGCACCTGTAAAGGAGCGATCTGTAATGAGTTCGGCAACTTCCTGGTGGTTTTCTACTTTGCTGCAATACTGGCAAGCTTCTATCATGGCCTTGACTAAGGAACGATAGGTTTTAGGATACTTTTCGATGAAAGATTCCATCACTCCTAGTAGTCGGTCTGGGTGTCCTAACCAAACTTCCTTGCCTTGGGCAAAGGTAAAGCCGATGCCTTCGTTACCTGTAATTGCTCTCGTGTTCCAAGGTTCTGCCACCATGTAAGCTTGCATTGCCCCAATTCGCACATTTGTCACCATTTGAGGGGGTGGCACAATGATAATGCGAAATTCTTTGAGTGGGTCAACGCCAGCCGCAGCAGATATATAACGCACAAAGTATTCGTATATTGAAGAACTCAAGACTACCGCCCAAACTCTGTTTTCTGGTGGTTGGTTGTCAAAGTAGCCGCGAAAATCCTTGCCAAAAGCTTCTAAAGCACCATCGCCATATTGTTGTTGATACTCGTACCACGGACGCAGCCCAAAATCCCACATGGCTTTGTTCATGGTCATGGCGTTACCGTGGCGGTGTATGGTCATCGCCGCGCACAAGGGTGCATGGCGTGCGCCTTCTGCCCCAATTCTGGCGTTGGTGACAGCACCAGATACTACGGGTGCAGCATCCAAACGACCGAAAATTACTCCGTCGCGGGAAGTTGCCCAACTTGCTTCGCGGTTGAGTGTGACGTTCAAACCGTATTTGCGGAAGAATCCTTTTTTCCAGGCGATCGCAAATGGCGCACAATCATTAACAGGAACATAACCAACAGTAATATCCGGTTTTTCTGGCAAGTCTTGACCGCTGACTACTGGTTTGATAGCTAAAGCTTCTTCAGTCAGTCCTTTAGCGCCAGTATTCCCCGTGATAGCACACGATGACAGCGCCATCCCGGCTGTCGTTGTTCCTATTCCTTTAATAAAGTCTCGTCGAGTCTTAGTCATTGGTCATTAGTCATTAGTCATTGGTCATTGGTCAGCAGTTAAAAAGTGCTGGGTAGAGACGCGATAAATCGCGTCTGTACAAGAGTTAGGAGCCAATAGTTATTTCTCCCTTGTCTTCTTTGTCCTCTGTGCCCTTCTGCTAGTTAGCAGCTGTCGGACGGCGGGTGACTATTTCTTGGATTTTGCCAACTGCGTAATCAAGAACTAGCCCAGTTAAACCAATTACTAAGACAGCTAAGAAAACCGAACTCAGGTTTAAACGGCTCCATTCATCCCAAACAAAAAAGCCGATTCCAATACCACCTGTGAGCATTTCTACAGCAACAATTACTAGCCAAGCAATTCCTAAACTAATTCGCAAACCTGTAAAAATATAAGGTAGGCTTGCTGGCCAAATAATTTTTGTAATCTGTCGCCAACGGGGCATTTCCAGCACCTGTGCTACATCTAAATAATCTTTGGGAACGCTAGAAACTCCGAGGGCGGTGTTAATAATCGTCGGCCACAAGGAAGTAATGAAAATTACAAATATGGCTGAAGGGTCTGCTAAATTGAAGATGGCTAAAGCGATTGGCAACCAAGCCAAGGGTGAGACGGGTTTAAAAATCTGAATAATCGGATTGAGAGCTAGCATTGCTGATTTGGACATACCAATCAGAAATCCTAGGGGAATCGCCACTACCGCACCTAACAAAAAACCCAGCAATACCCGTCGCAGACTTGCTAACAATAACCAGCCAATTCCTAAGTTTCCGGGGCCTCTTTGATAGAAGGGGTTTAAGATGTAGTCAAGATTAGCAACTAGCGCCTCTGGCGGAGTAGGCATTAATTCATGGTTGGCAAGTGCAACCACCCACCACAGCACTATGATCCCTAAAAAACCAAGAAAAGGCAGCAAGAAGACATCCTTGCTAATCACGGGTTTTGCTTTTTTCCAGGCTGTTTGAGTGGCGATCGCTGCGATCGCCGCTAAGTTTAATTGAAATACCATTGCCACCTCAACAGAACTAAGTGCAGGTACAAAAAATCCGAGCAGTACCAGCCTTGGACACTGATGAGATCGGAACATTAAAAAATGCCGACTCTTCAGTCTCCTCTCAATGCCTACGAAGTTAGCTGACGGGCTAGGGCTGAGAGATGCCCTTCTCTTGAGAGTGCTAAGTTCCGAGTTGTGAGTGCTGAGTTAAATACTCACTTATCAGTAACTCCTAGCTTTTCACTTTCTATGAGATACGCCCCATAAGATGGTTCCTCCGCTCCAGCGTTACGCACTACAATGCGCTGGATTAGGCTGACTTACTCTAAACACATATTTAGCATTATGTTTATTCTCTGTAAACCATAACATCGTTGCTCTGTAAATACATCTGCCTTATGATAAGTGTTGTTTATTTAAATACCCATATCAAGTAGCTCTCCTTGCTTCTTTGTAATAAAGAAAATTTATACATTTATCAGATTGTGAATTAAATCCTTAAACAGCAAACTACACAAACTATTAAACCCAGCATCAAGGCTGTTAGTTGCTAGATTAGCGCTTGAATAAAATGTATTAAATTATACATTATCTGCTAATCCATGGTTAACAGAGCCAGCAAACAACTCAACGGCAGTGGCAATCATAAATATGTAAAATCTATTTCTTTTGATAGGTGAAGCTTGTAATTTATTTTGATAGATAACCACTGCACTCGCTAAACTAATTGCATATGGCAATTTACTCATCTGTCTCCTAGCAGAATTTAACATCATGGATTTTAGTCAAGTACTGGCTGAAAAAACTGATACCATCCTATACAAATGGGTGATAGCAGTTCGCAAAGATAGGCGGATTGAAAGCGCTGATGACCTGTCTTACACAGCGATACGAGATCATATCCCCGATGTCTTAAAAGCGATGGTAACGGTGCTTTCAAAATCTGAGGATAGTGATGTTAAATCGATAGTTACTGCGGGTTTGCAGCATGGGGTTCTGCGAGCTGAACAAGGCTTCGATCCAGCAGAGATTGCTCGGGAATATCATTTGCTACGAACAGTAATATTTGAAACCATAGAAACAGATTTGTTGAGGGTAACACCCCCAGGAATCATTCGTTCTATGCGTTTGATTGACGCTACGATCGATGAAGCGATCGCTCGTTGCTTCAAGAGTTATGTAGATGAACGTCTGCGAGATTTACAGTATCTGTATATATCATTAACGCTGCATAATGAGGAACTAACTCGCATAGTTAGCGCTAATCAAGAGTATCTTTCGCAACTAGCCCACGACTTAAAACATCCTCTCACCTCGATTATTGGTTACTCAGATTTGTTTTTACGCCAACAACGGCAGAAGACTGAGATAGAAGACAGTAATGTCAACTTAGAACATATTGAGCGCGTGCTACGTAATGGCAGACACTTACTAAGCATAATCAATGATGTATTAGAAATTTCACGTTATGACGCTGGGCAAATAAAACTCCAACCCGCACCGACGAATGTTCGCGAATTAATCAACAATGTATACGAAATGTTAGAGCCTTTGGCTGTGAAGAAAAATTTAAAAGTCGCGATAAATTGCGATCGCGCTCCTGAGCAAGTATTCACAGATTCCTTGCAATTACAACAGGTTGTGACAAATCTTGTGAGTAACGCAATTCGCTACACTAAGTCGGGGACTATTAGTATAGTGTGTCAAAGACTGGAAAATGAAAGGATCGCCCCTATGTTACCGACAAGGGATTTTTTGGAAGAGAATCCCTCTCTTGTCGCCAAAGGAAACATGGCAATGATTCTAGAGTCACCGTTAGGCAAAAGTGGGTACTTTGCGATCGCAATTTCTGACACTGGAATTGGCATTGCACCAGAAGACCAAGCCCGGATATTTGAACCTTACTTTCGTGCTAGTTCCAGCAATCAACCACCCCTTCCAGACAGCACTGGATTAGGATTGGCTATAGTTTACCGCTTAGTGAAACTACTGCAAGGGCAAATCAACCTAGTGTCTCAAGTGGGAGTTGGTTCCACTTTTATTGTGACTTTGCCTTTGCAAGTAGAAATAAGCTAATACCTGTCTAAGTTGAATAGACTTGTCCGAAATATTAACTTAGGAAAAGAAAAATGGTAAAACGTTAAATTGACCGTCTACCATTTTTCAACATTAGTTATGGTTTTTGATTACATCCAAAAGTATCCACACCAAACAAAGCAAATTTTAGTAATTAGTTATGAACAATTACAATCGCTGTTAAATTGTGCCATAAATCGGCATTTAGAACGTGCAAATATCACTAATCCTGTTGTGTCACCCCACCACCGGATACCGCCGCATCATCTCCTGCAACGCCACCGCCTCACCTTTTGGCGTATACACAACCTCCCCCGACATAGCAATTACAATCCTGTTTTTCCTCGCCCACTCGAACCAAGCGATCGCAGTAGACTTAGCCTGTTGCGCCTCCGGTTTCCTCCCTTGCTTACAAGCAGCGACAAATAATGCCCTGACTCGCTCTCCTATACCCCACATTCCGCAGGTATATCAGGTGAGAAAATAATATTTTCTGCAAGGCGCACCAAGAAACTGGAGAATCCATTGTCGCTCATCAGTAAGATTGGCAATATGCTTAAAGCCAGCGCTCGTTACCAGATGAATAGATTTGCTGCTTTAATGGCATCAGCCGCACAAGCGAAT
>NZ_JAVRBR020000052.1:0-73492 GCF_034531165.2 Dendronalium sp. ChiSLP03b
TACGCCTCGAACACCTTTTCTAATGAAGCATTGATTGTGACGATACCCAAGATATTTTGTGAATTTTCTGGGATTGTTACTTTTAGATGAGCCATATAGTTATGCTCCTAGTTGTCAATTTTCTTCTAGTAGTTTTTCCAAGGCATCGAAGCGGGCACCCCATAGTTTTTCATACTCACTTAGATGCGCTGCGGCTACTTTGATAGTCTTTGCTTCAATGTGAATAACTTTCTCCTTGCCACTTCGACACTTGCTAACGAGTCCTGCTTTCTCAAGCACACTGACATGTTTGGCTACCGCTGCCAAAGACATGGCATAGGATTGGGCTAATTCACTGATGGTGTATTTTCCTTTCGATACACGCTTAAGAATGTCTCGCCGTGTCGCATCAGCGAGAGCACCAAAAATCATATCAAGAGCAATACCTGATTCAACCATATGGTTGAATGATAAACCCCAATTAGTTCCGTGTCAAGTATCCTGGGCCTGCCCCTTCCCCTTTGGGCTATTACATTCTCCCAAAGCATGTAGCACGTAGCGCTAGTAGTCTGCCAAAGTCTTTTTGACAGGCAAGAAAAAAGTAAGGGGCAAAGATTTTTCCTATTAATAACTCTGGAGCTACTTCAGAATTGTACCCAATCAAGAGTGGAGTAACGCGTTCCCCGCTAGGGGTTGGCGTAGCCATCGCTCTTATTCTGTCTGGGTAAGTTTTTGTTGATATTCCTGATATTCCTTATCTTTATGCTGCCAGTACTTATCTACAGTTTCTTTCGCAGCCATAGCACCTTCGTACTCATCTCCACCTTGGGTTAGCAATCGCTGTTTAGTTTTTTTACGTAAATCAGAAACAATTTTTCCATTCACTTTACGTGTCTTTGACCAGTCTAAAATCGGTTGAGGGTAAGAACTATTATTAATGTATTTTTCAGTGATAATTTCTGGTAAGCTATACCCCTGTAGTGACGGTATCCAGTGATAGATAAAACTTCCATCTGAATCTTTCTCTGAAATATTTTTGTTCGGATTATATATTCTAAAAGTATCGCTCAGGGGATTGGTTACACCTGCTTGCATTTGCCATTGCCAATTATCAATTGCTAAATCGCCGTCTACTAAATAGTTCATATAATGTTTAGCTCCGTGATGCCATGAAATCCCACAGTTAATAGTCAAAAATGTGGCACACATCGCCCTCATGCGAAAATTCATCCAACCCATTGTTTTTAGTTGCCGCATACTAGCATCAACTAGAGGGAAACCTGTCATCCCTTCTTGCCAAGCTTGGTATAATTCTTGTTTTGCAGGCGATAATGCTTCTGGTATATACAAACTATCAAATTCTGGGTAACGGTTTTTGTAAGCTATTTCTGGGTAAAAATAAAGGCGCTGTGTAAAACTATCATGCCAGCGCAAACGGTCACGAAATGCTTTGAGAGAAAATTCTGCTTTCGGTTGACTTTTTAATTCTTCTGCCCTGGCTTTAGTGCTTTGATAGACACTACGAACAGAAATAGTTCCGAAAGTCAGGTAAGGTGATAAATGTGATGTTGCACCAAGCTGTGCCAACATTGGACGCGATAACTTCCAGTGATATCCTTGATATCTACTCTTCAAAAATGAGTCTAGTGTCGAGATTGCTTGCGTTTCTCCCCCTAGGAAATAAACTTTATCTACTGCCCAAAAACTATAATATTTCTGTTGAAGTTCTTCAAACGTTAGCTGTGGTAATTGAAGAGTTAATTGAGGTGTGTTAAAAGTTTGAGGTTTTTGATATTGAGGTTGTCTTTGGTAACTATAATATTGCTCAAACCACTCATGACGCTTTTCTTTCAACTGGAGAAAATTGTTTAATCCAACATGGTAATCAAGTTTTAATTCTTTATAGAAATCGATTACATGCTTGTCTCGACTGATACCATACTCTACCTGTACATCTCTGTTAAACCAAAGCTTAGGTTTATACCCAGAGTGCATTAATTGTCTAGTCAACTCTTGTAAAATATCTGTGGAATTGCCTTCAAATAAGTACAATCGACTTCCTAACTTCCGCAGGTTCGAGTCCAGGTTTTCTAAAGACTCAAATAAAAACCTGACTCTGGCGGTTCCCACATCAGCCCAAGTATAAAACCAAGGGTCAATAATAAACAATGGTAAAACTGCTGCACCATCAGCAGTTGCCAACGTCACAATCTCGTTATCAGTTAGCCGCAAATCTCGACGGAACCACACAAGGTGCATAACTCAACTTCTCAGCCTACAATACATTTGTACCAAATGGCTGTGATGTTTTTCTACCTAGCAATCAGATGGTTACAACTCATTGACCACATATTCAAACAGTGGCAGTTGAATAACTTGTGTTTGTTTCGCATTCTCCAGGTTGGACAATGCAATTCCTAACAACCTGATACTACGATTTTCAAGCTCAACCGCCTCAAACAATTCTGTGGCTGTGGTGAATATGGCATCAAACTCACGGGTGTAGTCGAGTATCGTCTTACTGCGCGTGATTTGCTGGTAGTCAGAGAACTTAATTTTCAGCGTTAACGTGCGCCCCTTTGTCTGGTGCTGCTCTAGTCGTTGCTGGACAATTTGGACAATCTGTTCGAGTTCATGTAGCAAAGCCGCGCGATCGCTCAGATCCACAGCAAATGACGTTTCTGCACCAATCGACTTGCGAACTCTGTTAGGCTCAACTATTCGGTCATCCTCTGCTCTGGCTATCTTATAGTAATGATGCCCCACCTTCCCAAAATGGTGGGTTAATTCTTTGAGCAATCGCCCCTTCAAATCAGCACCAGTGTAAATACCCAGAGAGTGCATTTTTGCTGCTGTTACTTCCCCAATTCCATGAAACTTTTCAATCGCCAAACCTTCCACGAAAGCTTCAGCTGACTGGGGTAGAATCACTGTTAGTCCATTGGGCTTGTTCTGTCCTGATGCCATCTTTGCAAGAAACTTATTAATTGATATGCCTGCCGTCGCCGTCAGGTTGGTTTCTTGTAGTATTCCTGCTTTAATGTGTCTGGCAATGGTGGAAGCGTAAGTTATATTTTGCTTATTTTCAGTCACATCTAAGTATGCTTCATCCAAGGCTACCCCTTCGACAAAATCGGTGTAGCGTCTGAATATGGAGTGGATTTGAGCAGAAACTTCTCGGTAAACATCAAATCTCGGTCTAACAAAGATTAATCCCGGACATTTGGCGAGCGCCACCACTGATGGCATGGCTGAGTGGATGCCGAATTTCCTTGCCTCATAGCTGGCTGCTGCTACCACACCCCTTTGATTTGGACTGCCACCAACTACTAATGGTTTGCTTCGGTATTGCGGATTGTCCCGCTGTTCTACTGATGCGTAAAAGGCATCCATATCAAGGTGAATTATCTTTCTTATCTGCTTATTTGTTGAGGCATCACACATTGATGCGATTAATCTTCCGAAAAATTCATGTTTGGGCAAGATAATTGAAAATTGATTTTTTATAGTACATTAGCACTAATTTACCGATTTTACCTGCTTTTTTATTGAAAGAGTCTTTGTAACAGCTTCGTAACAACAGCGTTAAGCTTAATTTAACAGCGTTTTGCCGTCACGTTGCTCACACATGGTAGGAGAGGGAGTAAAAGCATGACCATTGGTGTTTGGGTTCTTGGAGATCAACTTTGGGATGGGCAGTCAGCATTACTTAGTTGTGTGCAACAACGCCAACAGACTCCTGTGATTTTTATTGAATCTCTTGCTCATGCAGGGCAACTTCCTTATCATTTGCAAAAACTGGTACTAGTCTGGTCAGCAATGCGTCACTTTGCTGATGAACTTCGTTCCAAAGATTGGCCAGTTACATACACTCAAGCATTAGAATTCAACACACCTTTAAAAGAGTGGATTGAGCGGTATCAAATTACTGAACTGCGCGTGATGACTCCAACGGATCGTCCTTTTGCTGAGTTGATTCAAAAGCTAAATCTGACAATTCAAGTCACTTTCACACCCAGTAACCGTTTTATCTGGAGCGATGAAGAGTTCAAACAATGGGCGGCGGGGCGCAAACGCTTAATCATGGAGGATTTTTACCGCCAAGGGCGACAGCGGTTCAACATTCTCATGCAGGGGAATCAACCTGTTGGCGGACGATGGAATTTTGACCGGGAGAATCGCAAACCACCCAAAGTCAAACTGACCTTACCAGAAGCCTTATGGTTTGAACCTGACTCAATTACACAAGATGTTATTAACTTCGTCAAGCAATCTGAGACATTCAAAGAAAGTCAAAGTTACTGGCTCCTTGAGCCATTTCGTTGGGGAGTAACGCGCTCCTCAGCACAACAAGTACTAAGGTTTTTTGTCCAAACTCGATTGTCTGCCTTTGGCCCTTATCAGGACGCAATGGTCACAGGAGAGCAGACTATGTGGCACGCGATGCTTTCCCCTTATCTCAACCTGGGATTGCTTCATCCATTGGAAGTTGTTCAAGCAGTAGAACAAGCATATTTAGACAACAACAGTAACTGGGAGCTAAACAGCATTGAAGGCTTTATCCGTCAGGTACTTGGTTGGCGAGAGTATATGCACGGTGTTTATGTTTACCTAGATGATGAATATCCATCAAGTAACTGGTTTAACCATACTCATCCTTTGCCTGCTTTTTATTGGACTGGCGATACACAGATGAATTGTCTGCACCAAATTCTAACTCAGGTCAAACAAATCGGTTATGCCCACCATATTCAACGGTTGATGGTATTGAACAACTTTGCTTTGATTGCTGGCATTTCACCCCAAGAACTCAAAGATTGGTTTCATGCCGCCTTTATCGATGGCTACGATTGGGTCATGCAAACTAATGTTATTGGTATGGGTCAGTTTGCTGATGGTGGAATGATTGCATCTAAACCTTATGCTGCTTCTGCTAACTACATCAACAACATGAGTGACTACTGCAAAAATTGTGCTTATAACCATCGTGAGCGCAGTACAGATAATGCTTGTCCTTTCAACTTTTTTTATTGGGACTTCCTAGCTCGTCATTATGACAAGCTCAAAAACCAGCCACGCATGACTCAAATCTTGCGTAACTTGCAGCAAATTCCTCCATTGGAACTTCAAAAAATCCATTCTTTGGCTGATAATTGGCATACTATCTAAGCAGCCACTTGTCAACGTTAAAATCAATGCAGATAAATTGCTTAACGTTACCAGCAGTTATTGAGCTGAAGCTGCGTTTTTATTTCATTGAAGCGATCGCGGAACATACAACGCCTTAATTTATTACATGATTGCATCACCTCTGCTGCTTCCAGCTGAGTTTATACTCCCGTTCAACAGCCGCCAGCAGCTTCGCCTGCAACGATGACAGATACGGTTTGGCTTGCTTTCCCAATCCCTGCAACAGCCAATCCACAGCCTCATCGCGGCTGCCCACAGTATGCAATTGCCTCAAGCGCATACATAACTGTTGCATAAACTTGCAGTCATCATCCAAAAGTTCTAAAGATTTCAGGTGTTCGATTTTAATTGTGTAGTCCTCATCCCAGCACTGCACAGTACAACTGTAATCTCCTACGTGACTAACCACTCCCCAGCAACCGCCTTTGCCCCTCAAGTCTGGGTTATCTTTGGGCAAAAGAATGCAGATTTCCCCGACTTGGTAAGGATTCGGGATTTTGGTTCGCTCACGTATTTTATCTACAATATCTTGGACTATACGACCAGAAGGAATCTTACCACCAGCTTTATTCACTGCTTGCTGCCAAACTTCTCGTTGTTGCTGGGGTTCTAGATTTGTCATTGGGCGCACTTGCCGTTCATTCGTTGGCAAAATTTGTAAACCATTGGTTGACATTTTTGCCGCCTGTAAACCATTGGTTGACAAATTATCAATGACTTTCACTGATGCTATTTTCAGAGCCGCTGCCATGCGAGTAAAGCCAAAGCGATCGCGGCAGTATTCCTCGAATGTTTTGTGCGTCGAACGGTAAAGACGGCGATCGCGCAACTCCATGAGTGCCTTCCCCGCTTCGTAAAAAGCATGTTCTACTTTTCGCTCCAAATGCAGGCGGTCGCGCTGCTCTGACTCTGACAACTCCTCTGGAATTTCGACAGCTGTCACCTCAATTGTTACTGAAGCTGGGTTTTCCTTTTCAGGCTCAAGTGCTGGCTTTGGATCGCTAGATGCAGCAGAAGTAGCCTTTTTGCGTCTAGAGGCGGATTTGTTCATTCTGCCACCTCTCCATAGAAGGTGGTTGAACAGCTATTTAGTTGTATGATCATGGTAGTAATCTTATTTTAGTTATTCCCCACCCTTTGATTGAGGTTGGGGTTTTTATTAGCTTCTTCTATCTTTGCATTTGTCGTCAATTGCTTTATTTACAGACCGAACAAATTATCTTGTTTTCACTACTTGTTCAATCTTACCTAAATCACACACTATAAATGAGGCGTTTACTCAATTTCAAGTTGCATCTGTTTTTTGCCTAAAGCTTTTGACATTTGGATAAACATGAAACCTATCAAAAAATCTGAGCTACTGATTCTCAAGAAGTCTGTGACATCGCAGCCAACACAAGAGGAACTTTCTCAAGTTGATACTGCCTCTATTAATGAACCTGCCATTGAGCAACAGCCCCTGATTGAGCCACAAAGCCAAGCCACAGAATATCTTACTCGCTACGCTCCGGTGCAAGACTATCCCATACTTCAGTCTGCTAGTAACTCCGGGTGGCAACCGTCCGATATCTGGCGCGAGTTACGGGTTGATGAATTTTGTGATTGATAGCCCAGAAGCAATCGCTATAGATAAATCTGTGGCTGGCGAGCGGACAGTGTTGGGCCCAAACAAAGTATATAGGACTAGTACCGCAGGGCGGAATTCGCGCATTCAAAATTCAAGCAGGAATACAGCGTAGGCGTTTCATTGATTCGGAATGGGTGGTTTATTTACGCCGTGCTGTACTAGCCCAGAGAAGGTGTAACTTCAAATTGTGAAAATTGCTGCCACTCCAGCAAGCATTGTCTGTACTCGTCTTGTTCTAACAATGCTCCCCATAAGCTAAAGGGAACTGTACGTCCAGGGAAAAACAGATATTTTTGTGTTAGTTTCTTGAGCAATTCATTCGCTTGTTCTCTTGACAGAACTGGTAGAGGTTGAATTTCACTTTGAGTTGGTGCATCAGGACAGAATTGACGAGTTACCCACAGCAAATTGATATCTCGAGTTAGCTGTTGTGCGTCCAAAGAGTATGTGCGATTGCGTTGGTTATAATTACCTTGTTGTTTGAGTTGCAAATGAGTTGTGTATCCCCAAACTCTTACTAAACCATCTTCAGTATTCACTTGGACTGCCAAATAATAATCAGCCGCCCAACTAGGAATATCTACCCATTCTTGGGGAACGTGAATTTCACTAGTATCGATAGCTTGACTAGGAATCAGTACCAGTCGGGCTTGTTCAACAGTAATAGCTGTGCCATTTACTACTTCCTAAAAGCTTGATGCTGGTGTAGCTGTAATTCTCCATGCTGATTCTAACCAAGGTAGGACAGATAACAGAGCCAGTCGATTTATATAAGCACCAAACCGAATATTTAGTATCGATAAATACTGCTTTTGTTGCCAAGCTGTGTTTTGTTGAGATGGGGATATTTCTAATTGCAAATCCATTGGATATCTTCAGTAAATGTTCCAAAACTAGGCGTAGCCTTCAGAAAAAAACAGCCGACGTAGCTGCTTTTATTAAGTTTCTACCGAGAAGCTACTGGCATTCTCTGCCCCTGCACATGAGACTGCTTATTTTCTTATGCATACAAACTCCGCAACAATTAATTTCTATAAAATTGTTAATTGATTTACTTTCTGACCCTTAGCTCTACTTCTTGAAACTGTTTAAATTACGATCTGAAAATTATTATACATATTCACATGTATTTGAAAATTTTAATCCCAAAATATTTCTACTTAATTAGATGTTATAATTTTATAATATGATTATTAATTTTACAAATAATAAGTTTTATTTTTATACTTATTTTGGTGGATGTAATCTTGTTTTTAATCTCGAACGAGAACCATAAGTAATTATTTGTCTTAAAATCAAGCTTAAAACCAATATTTTCACTTGCAAAGTTTTTTGTAAGGTGTCAAGATTTATAAATGTTCATTTTGAAAAATAATTCTCGTGCTACCATTCTTAGGTTTTATATTTCTCTTTACTCCAGACTGAGGCAATTTGTTTAGCCATCTTATTGGCATCATTTCGATTCTTGTGGGCAGTAATACAGTATGAAAATTAGACAAATTGATAAAATTAAAACTCCTAGATTTATCCAACAAATCGAATCGATCCTAAATCCATTGGAGTTTTTGGAGCGTTCTGCCAAGGATTATGGAGATATTTTTTTTACTAATCCATTTGGTGATCTAGAAACTTTAGTTGTTACTCACCCCCTGGATCTTCAAGAGTTATTCAATCCTACAAATAAAATTCTTGATGCTCCAGGGGCTGCCAATGAACTCTTCAAACCTCAACTCGGAGAAAACTCATTAATTGTACAGGATGGAGAACGTCATCAGCGTCAGCGAAAGCTAATCATGCCTCCCTTTCATGGGGAACAGATGCTCATTTATGGGCAGCAAATTTGTGATATTACCCAACAAGCGATACAACACCTCAAAGTAGGTCAGACCTTTATTGCTCGTCATCTAAGTGAAGACATTACCATGACGATTATCTTAAAAATAGTCTTTGGTATTGAGCAGGAATCCAGATTTGAGAAACTGAAAAATTTAATGACAACTTGGCTCTCGTTGAATAGTTCACCACTCATCGCCAGTGCTTTATTGCTTCCGTCTTTACGAAAGGATTTAGGTGCTTGGAGTCCTTGGGGAAGATATCTTAGGAAGAGACAGCAGATTGATGAAAATCTTATGACCCAAATATTAGAGCGTCGCCAGCAAGTGCAATCGAGTCGTTTTGATATTTTAAGTTTGTTAATAGAAGCAAAATATGAAAATGGCGAGAGTATGAGTGATGCCGAACTAAGAGATAACCTCTTAACTTTACTTAATGCTGGTCACGAAACTACTGCTACTGCGCTCGCTTGGGCTTTGTACTGGATTCATCAACAACCACAAGTCTATCAGAAACTATTGGATGAATTACATGGTTTAAATACTCCCGACCCACTTAAAGTTGCTCAACTTCCTTATCTGACAGCAGTTTGTCAAGAAACTTTGCGTATTTACCCTGTAGTTCTGTTCACTTTTCCTAGAGTCACTGTGCGCTCTGTTAATTTAAGGGGATATCACGTTGCTTCTGGGACATTTGTAACACCTTCTATTTACCTAACTCACCGTCGAGAAGATTTATATCCCCAAGCAGATAAATTTCAACCAGAAAGGTTTATCAATCGTAAATACTCACCTTACGAATTTTGGCCTTTTGGAGCAGGTTCTCGTCAATGTCTAGGTCAAGTATTTGCTTTATTTGAAATGAAATTAATTCTGGCGACGATTCTCTTAAACTGTAAGTTGAAATTGGAGGATAAAGCCCCTGTTACTCCAACACGCCGAGGTTTTTTATTGGCTCCTAAAGGTGGAGTAAAAATGAGCATTAGGGATGAAATAAACTAGACTGTACATACGCATAAAGTATATTTTTTACTATTGAAGAATTCAGGAGTCAGAATTAATTAGTAGCGGGTCTGAATCCCCCACTAATTGTAGACCTCAAAATTTTCAATTTTGAGGGGGTTTTAAACCCGTTTATTTATCCACCCTTCGGCTTGGTGCAGTTGCTCATGGAGAAACCCCCAAGACCGCGCTGCTGACGCTCGAAGACTCGCTACCGCTTCGCTAACACCAGTCGCACAGAATTCAGACCTTATCCTGGCTCATGACTTCTAAATTCTATTTGATAAATCCTATTTAATAAAAAACAAGATTTCATATGAAACACTGGATAAATAGCTTCTTTATTTTAAAGTTTAGTTTTTTATATCAATTGTCATTATCATACCCAATTGCTGCTCAAATCGTTACTGATACTACCTTGCCTAACGATTCTAGTGTCACAACTCAAGGTAGCACTCAAATTATTAATGGGGGAACCAGAGCAGGTAATAATCTATTCCACAGTTTTGAACAGTTTTCTTTATCTACAGGTCATACTGCCTACTTCAATAATGCTTTAGATATCCAGAACATTATTAGCCGGATTACAGGTAAGTCCGTTTCTAACATCGACGGACTACTTCGCACTAACGGTGCAGCTAATCTTTTTCTGATTAACCCCAATGGCATTGTTTTTGGTTCTAATGCCCGATTAGACGTTGGTGGTTCTTTCTTGGCTAGCACAGCGAGTAGCTTAAAGTTTGCTGATGCAAAAGAGTACAGCGCAACTGCACCTCAAACTACTCCTCTGTTAATTGTGAGTGCGCCTATAGGCTTGAAGTTAAACAACAATCCCGGTGAGATCCGCGTGCGAGGTGCGGGAAATAATTTAGCTATTTCTTCCTTATTTTCACCCGTTTCAGGAGCAGGTGCTAGCTCCAAGGGTTTACGAGTTTTACCGGGGAAAACCTTAGCCTTGATAGGGGGTAACATTGCTTTAGAAGGAGGCAATCTGACAGCACCGGGAGGACGGGTAGAACTGGGTAGCGTTGTTGATGGAACAGTTAGTATCAACCCGACAACTTCTGGCTGGGTGTTCGGATATCAAGGATTGCAAAACTTTCAAGATATTGTCATGTCTAAACAAGCATTGGTAGATAGTAGCGGCTCAGGAAACAGTGCTATTCAATTAGTAGGAAAACAAATTTTTTTTACTGAAGGATCGCTTGTATTGATTCAAAATCAAGGCGATCAAGCCGGAAGCGGTGTAAATATAAAGGCTTCAAATTTACTTAAAATAAGTGGAATCTCCTCGGATGGAACGATTCCAAGTGGAGTTGAAGTAGAAACTTTAGGAGGAAGTGTAGGTGATGTTGTAGTTTCTACTAAGTCTTTGAGTTTTGAAGATGGAGCAGTTATAAATAGCAAGGCATTTACAGAAACAAGTGCTAGTAACATAGTTTTAAATGCTTCTGAATCTATAGAAATTAAAGGATTTTCTTTGATTAACCCTATTTCTGCTAATATTGCTAGTGGCGTTGGTACATATACTTTTAGTACTGGTAAAAGTGGAAATATTACAATTAATACAGGGCAATTAACTGCTTTGGATGGAGGTACTGTAATATCTGGAACTTTTAGTTCTGGCACGGGCGGAGATTTGATCATTAATGCGAATCGTAGTATTGAACTGAGTGGATTTATTCCTATCCTCTTTTCTCCAAGTCAAATAGCTGTAGGAACTTATAATTCTGGTAATTCCGGTAATTTGAAAATTAATTCCCCTGAAATTAGATTACAAAACGGCGGCTTTATAGCTTCTTATACTTTTTCTAGTGGTAATGCAGGAAGTATTACAATTGAAGCTCCTAATTTTATAAATATTACAACGCTTGCAAACACAAACGATGTATCTTATGAATTTTTGTCTGGAATATCATCTTATGCAGTAGTTCCTCCTCCCTTAATACAAAAAATACTGGGTTTATCTTATAAGGTAAGTGGAGATGCTAGTGATATAAAAATAAAAACTGCACAACTATCTCTCTCTAGAAGCTCGATTGCCGTAAGTAATTTAGGCTCTGGTTTAGCAGGGAAGCTGGATATTAGTGCAAATAAAGTTTTTTTAACAAATGATTCTTCTATTAGTGCTGTAACAGCATCTGGAAATGGAGGAAACATCTTTTTAAAAGCTAACCAAGTACTATTAAGTGACGAAAGTACTATTAGTGCTACTGCCAGCAATTTACAAGAGGCTCTGCGTCTTTTAAATATACCTAGCAACTTTTCTGATAATCTTAGCCCAAATGGATTTGGTATCGGTGGCAACATCACTATTGACACAGACATCCTGACTGCTTCCAACAAAAGTGCTATCACAGCCAACGCTTTCCTTGGGCAGGGCGGGAATATCCGCATTAATACACAAGGACTGTTGATTTCGCCTGACACAAGGATTACAGCGAGTTCCGAACGAGGTATTGACGGCACAGTAGAAATTAACTTTCAAGATAGAAATCCTAGCCAAACTAAAGTGCAACCAGAAGCGATCGCACAAACTCCAGAGGTAGCATCAGTATGCCAGGGTCGTTCTGGCTCAGTAGCAAGTAAGTTTGTGAATGTTGGCACTGGGGGGCTGCCAGCTAGTCCTAAAAAGCAAGTGTATAGCAATTTTGGTTGGCAGGAAAATTCTATTCCTCAGTCTATTGATAATTCAGAACAACCTAAAACACTAGTAAATGACGAACCGACAAAGATTGTAGAGGCTCAAGGTTGGATGCTGAATTCCAGTGGAGATGTGGTCTTAACCGCAGAAGCTAATCCAGTCACTGCTAATAACTCTTTGTCTGCTCGTTCGTGTTCTACAGCTAATTCAGAAGTAAAAAATGACTAGCTTTCAATATTGGTTTAAGTACTTAGTTCTAAGCATTAGTCTCAGTTTATTTATCGTTATGAGTCAACCGTCTTTTATGCTGGCTCAGGTTGTCAGCAAACAAACGCAACACCAAAAGGCGCAAATATTGACTCAAAAAGGACACGAGCTACTCAATCAAGGGCAAGCAACAGAAGCGTATGAGGCTTGGAAACAAGCGTTAAAAATTTATCGCCAACTCAATTTAGCTGAAGGCGTTACTGGTAACTTAATTAACCAAAACCTAGCCTTACAAGCTTTAGGTTTGTACCCGCGTGCCTGCAAGACAACTTTAGAAGCTTTGAAGATGGATATGTGGATTTGCGATCCCTCCTCAAACCAACCAGATGAATTTACCGAAGAGAGACTGAAAGTAGCGATTCAGAAAGTAGCTCCAACTCCTATCAATTTACTCGCATTACATAATTTAGGAGATGCTTTGCGCTTAATTGGGAAGCTAAATGAATCTGTTGTAGTCTTAGAAAAAACACTATCGCTTGTTCATCAGGTAACACCAGAAAAGGATGCTAGCGGAATAAAGCTTTCATTAGTTGTTAGCGAACAATATATTTATGAGAGAGCGCGAGATAGATATTACTGGATATCAGAACCAGCTTTCAAAAAAGAAACTGTCAATTTTATTAAAAAACAAGCACTCAAATTACTCAATGATCACCAGTTACTGATTGATACTCCAAGCATATCAATAGCAATAAAACTACAGTCACAACTACAGCGTTTGAGTTTACTGTTAGACTTTTCCAAATGGCTGGCAAGCGAATCTAACTCAGGCAATAGACAGTTAGTTACTATTCAGCCTCAAATTAATCAACAGATTCAACCTTCAGTAGAGGGAATACTAAAAAATTCTTCTGTCTTCTCTGAATTACCTGCTAGTCAATCTATTTATGCCAAGCTGAACTTTGCTGAAAGTTTGAACCAAATAAGCAACGAACAATTACATTCACTAGCTATTCAGTATGCAACATCTGCTTTACATACGGCTAAAAGCACAGATAACAAACGTTTACAGTCTGAGAGTTTCGGCACTTTGGGTAAATTAGAAAAGCAAGCCACACGCAAGCAAGCCCACCTTGAACAAGCTATGACTTTAGCCCAATCAATTCAAGCGTGGGATATTGCTTACCATTGGCAGCAGCAATTGGGGGGTTTATACAAAAAGCAGGGCAAATATCAACAAGCCCTTGAAGCTTACAGTGCTGCAATTAATAACCTAACTCAAGTTCGTGATAATCTTCTAGCAAGTAACGTAGATTTACAGTTTTCATTTTATGAGAAAGTAGAGCCTGTTTATCGTGAGTATATGCGATTACTGCTCTTGTCTCCCAACCCAAACCTAGAAAAAGTAATTCAAACGAACCAACAACTGCAAATAGCAGAACTAGAGAACTTCCTTCGCTGTGGTAAACTTGACCTTGTACCTTTAAATAATCTCCAGAAATTGCCTAGCACCGCTGCAATAGTTCACGTTATTGATTTAGGCAGCAGTATAGAAGTAATTGTCCAATCCCCAGACCGTTCTCTTCACTATAACTCTGTTGACGCTCAGTTAATTAGAAGCTATGTCAATAATCTACTAGATATTTTACAGTCATTGAGATTTTCATCTAGTAATGACATTGATATTATCTCACATTCTCAAAAACTTTATAACTTACTCATTGCACCTCTCAAGACATATTTAGACTCATCAGGAACACTAGTGTTTGCTTTAGATGCATCTTTTCAAAGTTTACCGATGGGATTGCTCCATGATGGCAAAGACTATTTAGTAAACCAATACAGTATTGCAGAATCTGTAGGTTCCAAAGTTCAACCACCATTATCTTTATCTAAAAAGCAGTTAACAGCATTAATCGCTGGACTCAGCAAGGAGAGTCCCAGCTTTTATGACGAAAATGCTCCCAAAGGTTTGACAGCATTGCCAGGAGTAGCAATAGAAATAGCAGATGTTAAAAAAGAAACTACTTCATCAAGAGTGTTACTAAATGAAAAGTTTACTAGTCTACAGTTTCAAAAAGAACTAACTAAAAATGATTTTCCAATTGTTCACATCAGTACTCACGGACAATTTAGTTCTAACTCTGATAAAACTGTATTTTTAGCTTATGACAAAGCGATTAACATCTTAGAATTTGATAGTTTACTAAAAAATAAAGTTCAGCAGAATGAAAATGCAATCGAGTTACTAGTTCTGAGTGCTTGCCGAACAGCTAAAGGCAACAAGCGATCAATCTTGGGAATCGCTGGAGTGGCAGCACAAGCAGGCGCACAGAGTATAATCGCTAGCTTGTGGTTAGTAGATGATGAATCCACCGCTTTACTCATGCAAAAGTTCTACGAGGGATTGAAAAATAGGTTGACTAAAGCAGAGGCACTACGTCAAGCGCAGTTAAGTTTATCCTCCAATTCTCGATACAAGCATCCTTATTTTTGGGCAGGATTCGTTCTGGTTGGCGGATGGTTGTAAAATTTCATGGTCTGACAACCATAAGTTGATCAAAATGATCAACTTATGGTTGTCACCATTAATGATCGACTTATGCTTGTCAGTTATGTGTTGTGTCCCACAAAAGTTTTAAGTTTGTTCACATCAATCCGCGAGAGTAAAACTAGTAACCTAGTTCCCTACGCACTTCTTGTAATATTTGTTGAATATATTTTTTCTTAAAAACCAAAGAATGTCCTAACATTTGCCGTGATACAGATCCACTGGTTGGATTAATCCCTCTACTATGAAGCTCAAGTGCAATGTCCCGAACTTGTTGCTCAAGCTCTGCTTGACTTTGCTCAACAAGCATTTTGCTGTAAGTGGCATGTCGTTGCGAGATAGCGTTACACAGAGCCAAACAATATCGACGCAGAAGATCCTTTGAGGTTTTGAGTCGTCTTGCAACTTCTTTTAACGAAGGTGGTGGAAATTCTGTCTCAATAATAGTTTCTAATTGGTAACGGATTGATTCAAATCGCTGATTTTTCTTGTAATCTGCATATCGAACGGAAATAGCATGAGATAATTCTGGAAATCTGTACCGTAGAGTGGTTCGCTCTGTCTTCAAGCGTTTGACGATCTCTTGAGTCGGCGGTGGTGGAAATTCATGGAGTGCTGCAAGCAAAGTTGTGTGAGCTAGAGCCACATTGAGTCGCTTTCTACGTTTTGGTTGGTTTGTTTGTTTTGGTTGCGTCTTTACTGAACCGATACTGTTAAAACTCATGTCTTCAATTGATTGTGTCAGAAAATCCCACAACGAGATTTCCAAAGAATTACAAATTTGTAATAACTGAAATAATTGAGGAACACTTTTAGAATGCAACCAATTATGTAAGGTCGAGTCTGGTTGCTGAGTCAATCGACATAAAGCATTGATATTACCTTTTGTCAGTTGTTGTACATAGGCTGACAATACAGTTTTGATACGAGTTTTTGGGATTAAAGACGTTAAATTGGGAGTTTTTGCTAGGAGTTCACTCACGTTTTTGACCACCCAACACTGCCAATTCAATTCTTTGTGTGATAGTGTTTCTGAACTATCTTCAACCTCCAAAGTAGTTCCAAGCCATCCCCCGCATTTCGAGCAGTATCCAGGTGGCAACGAAGTAGCCGTTAACAAACATGAGGTTTGAGCGCACTGAGGACACTGCTGAAGTAAGGGTTGATGATGCTGCGGACAAATCTCGACAACCTTTAAGCTCCAAATTAAGGGTTCGTATACGATTTGATTTGTACTTTGCCACTGTTGATAACACTGGGGACACCACGTTCGTTTGTTTCGGAACAATCGCATTGCTGATATTACTTCTGCCCAAGGCTGCATTGTCAGCAGATGTAACTCATCTCGCCCTGTCAACTGTTTAAGTATTGTTGTAATATTACTGGCTGTAGTCTGCATCCCATTGCACATGCTAGTGTTTATGTAATTACCACCCCAAATTGCTTGGATGTTAATTTGGTGTTCATGAGGTGAAACATTTGAGATCGCCAGGGGTGCAATACTTGTTGTGACCAATACTCCTGGTACAACACAATGTTCGTAAGCAAGACGAATTAAATAACTTGTCAGGCTCTCTACCATTGAGGTGCCGATGCCAATTGGGTCAAGTGAATATAATGCACTGCGCTTTGGAACCGCAGGTAATTGCAGATCATAGACTTCGAGAGAATTGAGTTGATTAAGGCTTGTATTATTCATTTTTTAATGGGATCTCGTTTGGGATTTCGCTTAAACTTTTTAGATACCTGTTTTGTGGGTAAAGGTATGTCTGTTGCTACCTGTGGTGGGCTGGGCTGCTGTTGAGACTTCGCCTGGGTTAAACCGAGCAATAAACGCAATTGATTCTGTTTGGCTCGACTATCCGTTAATGCTTCCTCACCGTCAATTGCCTCAATTGCCATCCGTTCACAATCTGAAGCAGGCTTTGCAGTTGCTATCAAGTGGTCAAGCGTCAATGTACTAGCTGCTTCAGAAAGCGCTAAATCGTAGGCATCGGTTAGCCAGTCCTTAAGAGTTCCTATATTTCCGATACTACGCTCGTAACAAAACTCCCAATACTTCTGCCGTAGTGGAGGCGGTTGAGAAAATGCTAGCCGATGCTGAAAATGCTCAAGCACACGCTTAAATTCCTTGAGTTCACTATCAATCTCCAAGCGATAGCGCCCAAAATGAATCGTTTTCGTGCGTCGTCGCAATTGGGGGCTAAGGTTCAAAAACTTGAGTAATTGGTAGGTTCCAAAACCCATCCAAGGAACTTGGCTCGCATCTACGGCAGACTTTACACAATCCATATGAGCTTCGAGTTGTTCTGGCCCTGCCATTTTGCCAATGTGCTGAAATTCATCTACAGCGAGAACATACGGCTTGCGATGGGTCAAAGCTTTAATCATGGCTAGCCGCAGGGCATCCTCCGTTACTTTTTCCGCGATTCTAAGAACTCCATCTGCTCCACGTACGATGTTACCGTTGTGATAGTTAATCTTTTGGTCAATTCCAGGTTCATCCACCGCAGTCAAAATTAGCAGATAAAGGTTTTTCCAACGAAACGTTCCTCGCCCTGGTGCTGGTGCATTGACAGAAACAATCGGTAGCCAACTCACGGCTTTTGTCATCTGCTCTAAACTTTCTTCCAAAATTTTCTTAATCAGTAACCGCAGTAATGTTGACTTGCCGACACCGGAAGGGCCAATTACCATCAGAATAGATGCCCCTGCCGGTTCACGGATAGCACGATGCGCCTGATTGTACGCAGTGATTAAATTGTGATGCATAACCGTAATGTCTGGCTTTTTAAAGTAATCCAGGCGCACTTGAGCAGGTTGATCTAACAGTTCTGGTGGAAAGCGATAATATTGGCTGGAATTACCATTCTGGGAGGGGTTCAAACTCTTCATTTGCTTCACACTCCTGATGAAATTCTAAATCTTCAGGCGTTGTAACAGTCTGTACATGATTATTCATCGGGTTAGAAAATTCAGTCGGTAAATTTTTAGACGTTGAACCAATTGCTTCCTCGTCAAGGTAAGCATGGAGTTGTCTGAGTTCAGCATCACGTAGCTGCTGCGCTTGTACTAATTGTTTTGCCTGTTTCCAACTTGGTGTCAAAATGGCTTCCTCTTGTCGAATTCGGAGGAAAAACTGAGCTAATTTTCTGCCCGTAATCGAGTCAAATTGCTTGGGTTGAATTTGATTTAACTTTTTGAGTTCAGCGGCTGCCAGCATCAAACCACGTTCTGAGCAGCCTTGTAGTTCTTGCAAATACTCTGAATGGCATTCAACCCACTCTCCATTCACATAGGCATATGCAATGGTGATATCAAATGGATCATACTTAACATCGACTCTTGTGTTAAAAATTTGAGCGAAACAAGAATGCCAGTAATAAAGATAATGAAGCTTAATTCCTTTACGAGTCACCAACCTAGTTCCTTTATGCTCTGCGGGTGAAGGCATTGATAAGCGCTTAAATTCATCCATTGAAACCAACACATGATTTCGCATTCCACCACGAGACATTCCTATGTTGAAGGCTTCACTTGGACTCATTCTTAAGGCAGGGTGGGGACTGGTATCGTAAACCTCGTAGCAATATTCACAAAAATATTGATAGAGTTTGCTCAATGTCCAAACAGCGTGATTTTTTGGATTAATACCCTTTGTTACTTGCCGAACATTCCGCATAATTTGCGTATTGCCTGCTAAATTGTGCCAAAATTCTTTGTCTGCAACACCAAAAAATGACTCAATTATCGAGCCAAATCTAGGCTTTGCTGCTGGTCGCTGCTTTTTCGTTACCTGAAAATAAGCAAGCAGAACTTCAAAGTCTGTACTCTCAAAGTCCTTACCACCATCAACTACAATGATTTGCGGCAGTCGTCCATAACGTTGAACACAAAGTCTCAGTACCATCATGTCTGAACGGTAGCTGGGTGTTTCAAAAGTCATATACACAGCTAGAATTCTTCGAGAGTAGGCATCGATAAGCAGCGTTATCCACGGTCTGCCAAAATTGGCAATTTTGAGCGACTCCGTGGGATTGATGCCTAAATTAAGCATCGTCGCACTCAACAATTCCACGTCGGCTTCAGTATGATCAATATGTGCAATCTCAAACGGACGCTCTCCATGAATTGGCGTTTCTTGTCCATGTAGTTGCCAGTAAGATATCGATTCCTGATAGGCGACTCTAGATCCTTTACGCTTTTTGAGTTGTTCTGCGCGAGGACGAGTGTTTATCTCCTGACGATAGGTTTCTAAACTAGGGGGTTGAAGATAGTGTTCTTCACACACTTGTTTAAATGATTGGTATGTTTGTCGAATTGAAGGTTGAATAAGCGTTTCATACTCAGTTTCGATGTGAGTTCTCATCACTTGGTGGACTTGCTCACTCATTTTAGGTAAATAATTGCCTTTGTCCTGATGACGAGGTAAAAGACCTAAATAACCGCGATTGTAGGTTCTTTCAGCCTGGCGATATTGACTTATCCAACGGCGCTGAGTTGGTGATGGCGGTGTTAATGTAGTTTTATTCAGAAATGGCTCAATTTGACTGTAACGAGCAGTGGCAATTCGCAGATCTGTTCGACTTGCATGTCGTAATCGCTGCTCAGTTTCATTTACAGTTTTATTTACGTTAGCTGGAACCTCTACGACTCTGCCCGTCTGCACTAAAGCTTCAAATACATGGATGGGAATTTCTTGAAATTGGTTATCTAAACCAAGTAGTGCAACACATTTTTCTCCAAAATTAAGGATGAGCCAAATATTTTCATCCCAATTAATTGACATTCCAGCAACAATATTGATTGATGAAGTGACAGGGACAGAAGCTTCTACAAGAGCTACGGCAGTTGCATAAGTTACAGCATCTTCTGCCGATAAAAAAACCTGTACCTGGTCAGGGCAACTTAACGGTGCAGCTTCAAGATCTACATACACTTGATTTGTAGCTATTAAAATATTTAAATCGTCAATCTTGATACCTTCTAGCTGCTGAACAAGCTCGGTAATGGTTATACCTCTGTGTGCCTGAATCAAAGCACAAACATCAGCAACCACTGTTGAATCAACGCTAATGTTATCACTGTGCCAGTAATCTTCTAGCCAAACAAAATTTCGTTGAAACGTTGAATTGAGTTCAGCATCTGAGCGAATTGCATAGTATAAATTTAAAGACGAAGCAAATCGTTCTCCAGGCGCACACCGCCATTGCCCTTGCTGCGTTTGCCCAAATCGATTTGGACTGGATTGAGATTTTTGCAGTAACTCTTGCTCGGTTTTACACTCCTCCCATCCAGCTGAGGTGAGTCTAATAACGAAGAAGTCTGGTGTGTGTAGAACACGTACAGGTCGCTGTCTCTTACTCAAGTAGTTCAGTTCAATTTGTGATGGCTGATCATAATATTCCAGCACTCCTGGCTCATGCTCTAGTTTGCAAATATACGCCAACTCATTGCGATGAGACTCAAACTGAATTATTCTTTGCATTTTGCGGCTTGGATAGCGCCCGCAGACGTTTCCAGCACCGCTTCCAACCCGCCGCGTTGGTTCTGAAAGCCGAATTTTTTGAATGATCTCACGAACTTGGGGCGAAAGACCAACACTACGACACCAATTGTCAAATTCTTCAGGTGTCAACATGGAGGAAAGTCCTCCAAATAGCTATAATTCCTAGCATACAAAAATTTTGAAGAACGCTTGCTAACTTTTATTAAGTTGGCACTTTTGATCAACTTATGGTTGTCACGCGGCTGCCTGTTCCAAGGAGGAGCAACACAAGAATAGTGTTTACAGACTATATTTTGATCAACTTATGCTTGTCAAGTCGATCATCTTTTACCTGTTGTACCATTTCACTAACTTTAATCCTTCTTGCACTCTAGCTAATTCATTTAAGTTATCAGTACTCTTTGCGAGTTGTGCCGCTTTTGTGTATTCACGAAAGGCTTCATCTGGTAGCCATGCTTCTAAATATCGATCTGCTAGTAATCGATAAACAGTAGGGTTTTGGCTTCCTGCCCTTACTCTTGCTTTCAATGTTTCAATCGTCTCGTTTAGAAGATGTCTCGACATATATACAGCATCCTTATCCCAAATAGCAGCTTCATCTGGAGATAAGTTTAGTTGATTAATTTGCTTCACCCTTTGTGCAAAAGCATTTTGTTCTTCTTGCGTCAAAACACTAACTACTAAAGTTTCAGAGGAGCTAATAGGAGTATCACCCTTATTTGCAAGTACAGTAAATTTGTAAGTATTGCCAAATTGCAACTCTTTTTCTTCTTTCGGGTATGGCAGCGTAGTAACGGTTTTATCTACTGTTGTCTCCCAATAAAACTCATAACCACTAACAATTACTGTATAACTAGTAGCGCCTGCAACAGGATACCAAGAGATTGAAGGTCTGGTACTTAACATTGAACTGCCGTAGGGACTAATTATGGTTGGTACATTTTGCTCCTCGCCTGGCCCTTTAACATTGTTGCATCTGTTTGGATTCCGTCCTGTACATACCATCGGTGTCTGTGGCGACGCACACATATCGGGGGCATCAAAAACACTGCCGTGCTTAATATTTAAGAATTTTCCGTTCAAATAGCATAGAACTGTGACTGTACGCCCCTTAATTGGATTAATACGACCTCTTGGGCATATCTGGCTGCCTACTGGTAAATTAAAATCACCTGGGCTATAAACTCTACCAATCGGTTTGACACACGCCTGTTTTGCTATTGCTTGAGATTCCTTCCATCCACTGCTCCAGGGTAAAAAAAGTAATATTGATGCGATCACTAAAACTTGGAATTTATATTTAAGCACTTTCTTTTCGTCAAGCTTGCTATGTTTAATATTAGCTTTTTTTATATTTATTTTCATAATTAAAAGTAAATTATAACTGTTAAAAATAGAAAATAATGCACGTTTTCCTATAATAGGACATATTTGAAAAAAATCTGATTTTTAATAAGTCTAATCTCTGCTTATAGGAGTAGGAGCTTTTAGCCTAATTCTTTGTAAGACTTCTGAGCGCCAACCAAAAACATCTGGATCTGTTGATTGAGTTAACAAACAAGCTTCCCAAGAAAGCCAAGAATTATCAACATCTCCTAGTGCTTCTTGCACTTGTGCCAGTAAACAGTGAGTGGCTGTTCTTTGAATGTCTAATTCTTTCGCTTTTTCTAAATATTTTTTTGCTTCTAAATATTTCTTTTGTTCAAATTTTGCCCAACCTAAATTTTTGTATAAAACTGCTTTTAATTCCGGGGGTTTAGCCTTCTTTAAACCCTTGAAAGCCAATTTTATAGCTGCGTTATAATCACCATTAATAATTTTCAACCTTGATAAATTATTAATGGCTAAAGTTGCTTCTGGGCTGTTTTGTATAGCCAAGCTATACTGTTGCTCTGCTAAATCATATTTTTCTTGCTCATCGTAAAATGTTCCTAGTCCATAATATCCTTCCCAATTATCAGGATTCAAATTAATAGCTTTTTGATAATTATCGGTGACACAGTTATATTGTTGTAATTGTTGGCAGACTATAGCTAAATTATTATAAGTTTCTACGTTCTGCTCGTTATACTTAATTGCTAATTCATAATATTTTTTAGCTGAGTCAAGGCTTTTGGTACTGCGAAGTCCTTTGTCAAAGTAGAAATTGGAAATAGAAAGTTTAGTTTGAGGGGTTATTATTGTAGCCCATTTAAAAAACTCTTGTGCGCCTTGAGAATCATTTGCTGATTCTAACTTTTGACCTTGAGCTACTAAGTAGTTAGCTACTAAAGGTATAGATACAAACACACTTCCAAACACAACTAAACTAATTAATGCATATTTGCTAATTTTAAATAATTGAGAATTAGCTAATCTATAAGTTTTAATTTGCTGAGGCAGTTTTTCTAATCGCTGTAAAATTACTTCAGTAGTTGCTGGACGCTGCCCTGGAAAAAGAGCCATTAACTCATCTAGAAAGTCAGCGAAGGGCTTATCAATCTGGGGCGCTTTATTTCTCCAGATTAGTCCTCCCGTTTGTTTGTCTTTAGGCAGATCATTAGGCTGAGTACCAGTAACTAAATGTACAAAAGTCCGACCCAAAGCAAAAAAATCTGACTGTGGCACTGCCTGTCCTTCAATTTGTTCTAGTGAAGTGTAACCAGGTGTGGCTACAGATGTAATTTCATATTTTCCTCCCCTACCTGTATTAGTTCCCCCACTCCCACTAACTTTTGCCAGATAGGTGTCAGTCACTCGCCTCGCTACTCCGAAATCAATTAATGCGAGTTGACCACTTGGTTGAAGGACTATATTAGAAGGCTTAATATCTCGATGAAAAAAATTGCAGCGGTGTACTTCATGAAGGATTTCAACTAGCTGTTTCAACCATTCTAATGCTAAAGATTGTAATATTTGTTCATTAGATTCCATCCATTCCTCCAAGTTTTGTCCCTCAAATTTACTCATAACTAAGCAATGTAATGTTAGAAGACTATTGTTTGGAACAAAAGTAAAATAGTCATCTAAGGTACTGCGAGGAATATTTGGATGTCGAATTAGTTGCAAAGTGAGAGATTCCCGCTCGATTAACTCTGTTAGCTTAGGTGTGTTCCATTTTAGAACTTTCATGACTCGATGTTCACGAACGGGATGCCACCTAGTACCAACGTCATCTACTTCAAAAACGTCAAAGTAATTGTACGGGTTGTCTGTTAACGGCTTCAATGGCTTGACTAAGCGGATACGGTTGTTAATCAGCAATGAAGTACCACAACAGAGGCATGTTTCAGCATCGTTGGGATTTTCACGGTGAGCGCAAAGAGGATTAATACAATAACTCACCAGCTTTCCTCAAACTTTTTCCTCTACTTCCGTAGTTTAAAGAATTGTCGCCAATGTCATAACTGAGCAATAGCAAATTTTCATCTTGTACATGTGTATTCATAAATGTCAGCCTTTTGTACTGTTTATTAAGGGAGATCTAGGACTTACGCATCTGAAAACATAATTTCTAATTGGTATGAATTGCGAAGGAACCCCCAGCATTTTAGTTGTGCGTGAGTACATTGTGGACAATCTCACTAATACTTGTGCCGCTTATAATGCATCTATATTACTTTTTGTCAATGCATAAGTCCTAATCAAGTAGAAATCAAGTTTGCTAACTTTATAAGTCAAAGTAGCCTCATTAGAGAATCTTATGACCTCAAGTTATTGTAAATAATTATGAAGAAAAAGCGAGTATCATTGCGGTGCAGTATAGGTTTTTATATGTTCCCTTTAACGCTATCCCTGTTAAAGTGACGTTTTTCCAATGTATTAATAAGGGTTTCAGCTTTACACTCAACAGATTTAAAAGGTTATGGATTTTAGTGCTGAATCAAAACTCAACTATACTGCACCTTCCTCCATGATTCCAAAAGAACAGAGGCTTTTGGGATGGCAAAGGTTTTCAGCAACTGTAACTTTTGAAGAAGCTTTGTCTTTACTAAATGACTTAGTATTAGCCGAAAGACGTAGGCACTTATCTGAAGCTGAGGTTCTTGTTATTGAAGGAGCATGGAATGACAAAGAGTACGAGGAGATAGCAAATAACTCAACTTATAGTCGTAACTACTTGCAACGGCGTGTTGCTCCCCCCTTGTGGGATATGCTCTCAAAAACGATCGGAAATCGAGAACGAGTTGGAAAAAAAAGCTTGCGGTATTTTTTAGAGCGAGTAACTAAAAAGTATCAGTCATTAGAAGTTTTAAATGAAGAAAAAATCACTGCCAATAACTTAGTCCAAGTTACAGGAAGTAAAATACCTGACATATCTAAATTTTACGGTCGGGCAGAAGAAATAAGACACTTAAAGGGATTAATAACTGAGCAACGATGCGTATTGCTAGTAGGAGTGGCAGGAATTGGTAAAAGTGCATTAGCAGCAAAACTAATAGCAGAACTTAGTGTAGAGTCTCGTCCCAGATTTGACTGCCTAGTTTGGAAATCCGTAGCCCATGCGCCGTCAGTTCAAGAGTTAGTAGCTGATCTCATAGAGTTAATTGAACCTTCAGAATCATCCTTAAACTCGTCCTCTCATGCCCAAGCTATGATTTCGGCATTAATTAAGCAGTTGCAATCACGTCGCTGTCTGCTGGTATTAGATACATCTGAGGTTTTATTTCAAAAGCATAACCTCCAGGAGCGGCTAGAGTATAGACTACTTTTTCGTCGCTTGTCAGAGGAACTGTATCAAAGCTCCATACTTTTAACTAGTCGAGTTTTCCCTGATGAGATGGAGAGTTTGATAGCAACCGAATTACCTATTGATTTTCTCAGAATAGAAGGTTTAGATACAGATGCTGCAATACAGCTTCTATGTAGCAAGGGATTAACAGACCAAGAAAAGTGCGATGAATTAATCAAAACGTATCGCGGTAATCCTTCAGAATTAAAAGCTGTAGCTAATCGAATTCATCATTTTTTTGCAGGTAGTGCTGAAAAATTTTTTGAAAACCCAACAACGCTAGTTAGCGATCAGTTTCAAGAAATGCTTAATCAGGTATTCAGCCAACAAGTATTAAGCAAAATTCAACGGCAAATCATGATTTACTTGGCAGAAGAATTAACTCTAAACTCAAATTCTGTTAACTTTGCCAAACTCTTAACTGACATGAATAGTAAACAAAAAGAACTGGTGTCAACATTAGAGATAATTAAGGCTATAGAAGGGCTTGAAAAAGATTCCTTGGTAGAAAGTAGTAAAGACCCAATTACAAAAGAAATCAGTTTTACTCTCCAACCAGTAATTAAAAAGTATATCAAGACAGACCCGCTAGGGTTAGTGCATACATCTCATGCTTCCACAACAATAGCGATTGCATCTTAACAAAGGTAACTATGATTGCAGGCAAACTAGAAGTAACCATCAAAATTAACGAACTACCAGAAGCTAAGACTGTGGAGAATGGTTGGCAACAATTTGAGATTGACTGTGATGGTCGCATCATTTCAGTCACAGTTAAACCTAAGATTTACAAGAAACTGACCGACGCTGCAAGTTATTATCCGCAATGGGTAGCAGCAATCGCTGGTAAACTCGGTCAACAGACAGAAAATGGGTTCGTGCTGTCAGAACCCAACATACAAGTTTTCGAGCGCAAGCCCAAGGCAGAAACAACAGCTACACCGGGGGCTGCTTGAGAAAACCCCTCAACCAGAGGGGTAAGTTGGAACACAACATTAATAAATTGCGGAGGTGTCAATAGTAAACAATCAGAACATTGTTAGATCCTAAAAGAGCAGAATTTCTGTAAGATCGAGCTACTAACTGAATGAGGCGATTAATGGAGGTTTACCAAGACAATCACAATTGAAAGGACAAACCGCACTTTTAGAGTGACGCTTTGCCCAAAATGAAAAAATTGAATAATTTCAGAGCGGGGTTGATCTCACGGAAACCGAGGAAGTGGCGTTTAAAGTTTGGCGACTTGAATCCACTGACTGGTCAAAAGAGATTTAGTCCACGCTGCTGCTTCTCGTATTATAGCGAGAAGCCACACAAATGTAATGCATTTGTGTGGCAATTTTAGCTGTTGAATTTTCTGGAATCTGAGAAAAATTAAGTCTGATGAAGAAAATTCACGAACTTCATAGTTAAAACAACTAGCAGCGTCATAAACCCCCTTTGAAGCTTGCAAACCAAGATTCAGAGGTAAATATTGTGATAAATCAAGAATGCCCAATACAAGAGGGTATTGAGGTTAGGCTTGAGGGGATTGTAAGAGTGCCGATTAACAACTCTGTTCTTTCAAGAGCTTTGATTAAGGGAACTACCCCGACGGGTGGGGGTAGAAGCAGATGAGCGATCGCACAATTGAATACCCCAACAACCTCACCGCTGCTGAATACCATGAGCTAGCGGTGAGCAGCGCCATTCATCCTGAGTTGATCGAGCGCAACTTTAGGCATATTGAAGGAGAAACAGTTTACGATTATCTGTTTATCTCCCCAGCCATCCCCAGAAAAAATGCGGGTCGAGTTACAGACGGGTTTTTGAGAGCCTACCAGCACTTGACCACCGGGGGGATATGGATATCGGGACTTGACCCACACAACAACTGGCGACCAATGGAGTGGGGACGGATGAAACCCACTCAACCCCGCATTGACTGGGAAAAAGGGAAACCCGTTAAGTATGAATCACCACCCAAAACGCCTAACCGAGTTACATACTTTGATGTAGCCGATTGTATTTGGGACAAAGTTGCGCGACGGTACAATATTAAGCGCTATCACTCACCCTTGGCGCTACGCTTACAAGATAGGCTCAACCTACTAAGATTTTGGGAATGGGTGATTGCTCATCCAGAGATCCCAGTTATACTTTGCGAAGGTGAAAAAAAGGCGGCCTGTTTGCTGAGTCTGGGGTTTGTAGCGATCGCACTCCCTGGAATTTGGAACGGGCGCGTAGGCAAGCTGGATTTTGACGAACGGTTACACCCAGATTTAATGCCACTGGCACAACCGGGACGCAAGTTCATTATTTTATTCGACTACGAAACCAAACCTAAAACCCGGTGGTCAGTGTTTCAAGCCACAGTTCGCACTGGTAAGGCAATTGAGGCTGCTGGTGCAGAGTGTGAAGTGGCCTTGCTTCCTGGCCCAGAAAAAGGTGTGGATGATTTCGTGGTTGAGCGAGGATTTGATGCCAATGCATTACTAACTGCAATCATTGATGATGCCCTATCACTCCCGGATTACCAGCGCTCGTTTTTAATTAAGCACCGGGGATTGAGAAAGTACAAGCCGCAAGTAGTAGTAAATGTCAAATATCTAACTCAAGCCCTTTTAGTGGATGAACTTGGGAGTAGTCAAGCCCCAACTGAAGAACTAACTAATTGTGACTTTGGTGTTTTATCACCTGTCTATCTGCAATCACCCAGGATTTACAACACTCAAAGTGAAGAG
This sequence comes from Dendronalium sp. ChiSLP03b, assembly GCF_034531165.2. Taxonomy (NCBI): domain Bacteria; kingdom Bacillati; phylum Cyanobacteriota; class Cyanophyceae; order Nostocales; family Nostocaceae; genus Dendronalium; species Dendronalium sp. ChiSLP03b. Next base: position 27,976 of record NZ_JAVRBR020000052.1, read on the forward strand.
TCGCAAAGAAAGTACAGACTTAAAAAAGCTCACCAAAATCAACCAAAATATTTTGTCTTCCCCTGCTCCGGATTGGTAGTACTAATCAGCGACATGGGAACTGGTAAAACTGAACTCATGCGCGCTTGGCGTGATGCGAACCCTAACCAAAGATTTCTCAATAACGGGCATCGTGTCAATCTACTGAAAAATTTAGCTCAACGCCTGGAAACCGAAATGTATTCAGACCTTGGTTATGTAGGCATGACTAAAGCTACTGCATTGAGCATCACCATTGACAGCCTCCATAAACTAAACACTCAAGCGCTTACTTATGGATGCATATTTATTGATGAAGCTTGCCAGTATTTAACTCACCTACTACACAGCAATACTTGCAAAGAACATCGCGCTGCCATTTTGGAAGTACTACATTATATTGTCTACAATGCGCCCCTCGTCGTCATTGCCGACGCACACATGGATGATGTGACAATTGACTTTTTCCATTCAATGCGACCACAAGGTGAACAACCATACATTATTAAGAATGAATGGAATAATGGCGATCGCACCATCTATTGGTACGAAGGTCAGGATTCAAGTGCTTTGGTTGCTCGGATTTCGGCCGCACTGATGATTAATCAGAAAGTCATGGTGGTCAGCGACAGTAAGCGTTTCATCAAGAAACTGGAAAAATCATTGAGTGTCAGGATTGATAATGAAGTCGTAAGTTTGAAGTCGGAGGTCGGAAGTAGAGACTTTACCTCCGACTCCCGACTTCCGAATTCCGACTTCACCCCTGGTTTACGCATCTGGTCTGTACATTCAGACAACTCCGGTAGTGAGGAGAATGTAGCCTTCATTAAAGACATCACCAATGCCGTCAAAAATATAGATGTGTTACTCACCTCTCCTAGTCTTGGAACTGGTGTAGACATTCCAGACTATCATTTTGATTTAGTGTTTGGGGTGTTTCATGCCGTCAGTCAAACTGCAACTGAGTGCGCTCAACAGCTGTGGCGCTATCGTCCAAAAGTGCCGATTCATGTTTGGGTGGCCCCCAAACCCCCATTTGGCTACCTCAATACCAACCCCACCAAAATTAAGGAGCGATTGCTTCAAACCAACGAAATCACTGCTTTTCTGTTGCGGATTGACCGTGAAACTGGCAAGCGCGGAGCTGAGAAGGATTGGGCATTAGACGCTTACTGCCAAATTCAAGCCAACCGCCATCAATCAATTAAGAATCTTCGGGCTGACCTTCGGGACTTATTAACCCAGATGGGCAATTCTATAGTACCAGTAGGTGAAGAGCATGATGCTCAAGCTTTGGAATATTTGAAAAATGCTGCTGATGCTCTGGATACTGCTCACAATCATGCCGTCGCCAAGGCTAAGAATATTTCATATAGTGAATACCGGGCACGTCAAACTAAAGATTACCTTTCACCTGAAGAAATTAACGAGTGTGAGAAGTTCCGTATTCATGATGCCTATGGTATGGAAGTTACTGAATCTTTGGTTGAGAAAGATGATGGCGGTCGATTAATTCGGGCGATCGCTGCACTCGAATCTATTCTCTCACCTCCAGATGAAATCATATTAGACTCCAAAACTGGCAAACAGTACCCATTACCACCAGCATTTGTTACGGGAAAAGACCGCGCCGAACGCGACAAGCTACCGTTTTGCATGGACTGGGGAAATTATTCCGCCAAGTGGTTAGCCAGATTTAACTTGGGGTTACATCACATCCTGGGGCGTTTAGTAGCTTCATCAGAAATTACGGCGACTGACCCACATCTATTAAATATGACAGCGATGGCCATTGAGTGTGCTGCTCACATCAAAGCAATCCTGGGTTTTACAGTTCCAAGTGATTGTCAACCGATTTGGCTGTTAGCCACTTTGGTCGAACAGCTGGGACTAAAGTTGGTTTGCCGTAAGCAGGGGCCTCGTGGAATGCAGGTGAAGTTTTATTCCCTGTCTAAGTCGGAATTAGATTTTGCAAAACATGTTATCGCTCATCGTCAAAGACAACGTAGCTCATACATCGAAACGCAGTCATCGCCCAGCTTTGAACCTGTTTCTTCTCCCGTATCCACCCCCCTCCATAATTGTATAGGGAACCCCCTAGTAGAGGGGGTGGATACTACGGAAAATGACCCCCATTTTCTGCTTAATTGTATACAAATGTTGCGAGACGGACTTGCAAAAGGAGCAGAAGCTATCAAAGGCATCCTCAGCAGGTGGGCTGGTGATTGGCGATGGGAGGTGGTGCTGGAGTTGGAGGCTCTAGCGGCGAGTGAACTGCGCTCCTTGGAGGAAGCAGTACCTGAATTCTACTCCTGGCTGTGCGAAGATGTGCTGCCTCTAGAGACTCAAGCTGAATAAAAGCAATTATCTAAGAGCGCACTTGCTTTGTTTGAAGTGAAGCTGTTGATGGATCTTTAGTAAGAATTGTAGCCTTTGCCAACGAGATAGGAAGAGGCTAGTTGTTGCACATCAAAAATGTCAAATAGATAAATATATAACAGAAAATTGGAGAAATCAATAGTTGAAAGTACGATTTGAAGTTCATACTTTTAACTATATGAAAATCTGGATGAATATGTCATAGTGATATCGTTTTTCCGACAAAGAAATGAAATGAAAAATGGATGAAATATGGCAAAGAACGTGGGAATTTGAGCATCCATCAGGAGTAAAAGTTCGCGCGATCAATACAGCAATTGGAATTGAGTTATTTCAGGAAGATGTTTTAAAAATAATTTTTCCAGAATTAGATAAGGAATCGAGAGAAAAAATAAATATAGAGGTGAATAAACATTGTGTAATCAACCAAGGAGAAAATCTAGAAGTAAAAACCATAAATGCTTTAGCTGTCCATTCATTATCATCAATATCAAAGGCTAAAGCTAGAGAAGTGAGGAGTTTCATGCAATGGGTAAGAGTGCATATTATGCCTAATTTCCGAGAAAGATGGGAAAAAAACTTAGGATTACACTATGCGAAGTATGCATTTTGCAATATTGATTATAGTAAGAAAAACTCCTTAATAAATTATTTATTAACCCAAGGAGAAAGCTGGCATGATGAATGTATTGACTGGTACATACAATTAGTCAACAAGAAAATTCCTTTATCTACAGAATGCCCAATGCCCAGTGATACTTGGGGTGTAGTATTGAGGCAAGAATATTTTACAATAGCGTCAAAAATAACAGAGCAGATATATAGTTATCAAGATTTGTACGAACAGCAAGTATTGCTAGCAACAAATTTGTTAAAAGCGCAAGAACTAGACTTACTGGTTTTAAACTTGTTAAGAAAACTGAAGTACGAAGAATCAACAAACATAATCAAACAAGGATTATTTCTCCAAGCCTTACATTCAGTAGATAAAAATAGATTCAGAAATCTGGAATCATTAACACTATTTTACTTAAGATTAATTGAGTGTTTCTCTAATGAAATACTGGCAGAGTAAAATATATAATTTCCACAAAAAACGTGGATTCTCTACACCACTTGAATTTTGTGAAAACCATGAGGAGAAAAAATTAAATGACAGATACAATCACAACTAAGGCTGACATCCAAGCTCAAAATATTAATAAAAAAGAGCAGTTAATTAAAAAATACTCGCGGAGATTAGTAATAGTAACAGGAGATAAAGGGGGCGTAGGAAAATCAACATTTGCTAGAGGGCTGGTGCAAACATATATAGATGCACAGCAAAGATTTGTGGGTTTTGATGCGGATATTTCTAATTCACAGTTAGTCAGATTTTATGGAGAGCATTGCCCAATAGAACCACTAAATATATTTAAAAATGGCAATATAGATAAGTTTTTTGATGGATTGAAAAAAAAGATTTATCCAGAACCGAATCAAGATGGGTATAAACCGAAAGAAGAATCTCGGTTTCTACTAGAACTACCACCGCAATCGAGAATAATACTACAAAGATTTATCCAAGGAATGGATTTTCTAGAAACAGCAGAAGCAGATTATGATATGCGTGTAACAATGGTAGTAGTTATTAGTCGAATTAGTGATTCAGTAAATCAACTAATAAATCTACATAGTTTTTGCGGTCAGCGGGTAGATTACTTGGTAGTTAAAAATCTCTTCTTTGGCGAGGAAGAGGAATTCACTCGCTACAACAAATCAAGAGAAATTACAGAAATTATGAATGAAATGGAGAAAGATAAAAGCTCATTTATTACGATTACCATGCCCGAATTGATTGAACACGCTTATGATTATTTAGACGAGAAAAATATGACATTTAAGCAAGGGATGGAGCAAAAGGATTTGCCTTCTGTAAAAGGAAGAGTTACAAGTTGGCTAAGGACTTTTAAAGAACAGATTAAACCAGCTCAAGAGATATTAGGGTTAGATGATGTCAAAATCTCCTAAACGGATGATTATGACTGTAGGTGATTCGCGGGTAGGAAAATCTACAGTCATCAAACTATTAATTGATTTACTCCAATCTCAAAATAGAAGAATCAAAGTATATAACCACGATAATCTTCAAAGATTGAAGGCTTATGAAACAGTTGTCACAATAGATAGTTTAGATTTCTCTAGAGGGGAAACAGATAAGATACTTCAAGATTTAAATAATGATGAGCTTGAGATAATTATGGTAGATATGCCGGGACAATATTTAGAGAAAATCTGTCAGTACATTCAGCGCACAGATTTATTTAGTCTTTTAGTTGATTACCAATGGAGCCTAACATTTGTTCAACCAATTTCACATAGAATAGATTGCGTAAATTATCTAAAAGCTCTATTAGAGTTTACAGTTGACAATGCTAATTACGTACTAGTAAAAAACCAATATTTTGGTGAAAGGTTTAGAGATTACCAAGAACTAATGCAAAGTAAATTTAGGATAATTGGAGGTGCTGAAATAGAATTGACACCATTACATCGGGATCATTATGAAGCAATAGAAAGAACAGCAGAACCAATATCTCAGTGTGTGACAAATACATCAGTTTACTTAGTGTATCGGACTTATATTTATCACTGGATAAAAAACTTTCATGACTCAATCATGAATGAAACTATAGCTAGTAAATATTTAGGTATTTGAAACCAAATTTGGAAATTTTAATAATTGTGTGAAAGATGAGAGCAGAAGAAATATTACAAGGATATTCCGATGCAGAGCAAAAGCGCATAGCTCAAATGTGCCATGAGTTAGGAATCTCACGAGACGATCCAATGTTTCAAATAATGGCAACATTGGGGAGATATGAGGAGACAATGATTGACCTCCAGGCAAGAATGGAGGCAATGGTCGAAGCTTGGGCAGTATTGATCGATCAGAAGTTGGAATCGACAACTAAAGCGGCTCAGTCAATGCACTATACAGTAGTATCCAGTGCTGTGCGCGAAGAAATGAAAAGCTTACAATCGGCAACCAAAGCTTTTAATACTTCAGTTATTAGTAATGTCAAGTTAAGATTTTGGGCAGTGTCAGCAATCTGCGGTGGGCTAATGGCAGCGGGGGCGTTGTTGGGTTCATTGACAACATGGAATGTGATATCAAATCTAGGTGAAAGTCAGACAGTAGTAGTATCAAACAGTGATTTGAAAGTATTGCAATGGGCAAAGTCAAGAGAGGGGAGAAAAATGTACAATTTGTTACAGGATAATAAATCAGCCATCAGGGCCTGCGAACAAGAAAACCGACTACAAGGATATTGCTTGATTCGGATGGACAGAACCAAGAAATAATTCAACAAACAGTACCAAATTTTTCTGATGTGAAATTTTCCTGTTCCAAAACCTCAAGAGAGTTAAGATAACCGAACTGAATACCTTTGATAATGGCGTGCGAACGGTTACGAGCATTTAGTTTAATGAGGATATTATTAGCATGAGTTTTAACGGTACTCAAGGTGACAAATAACTTTCTGGCAATTTCATCATTAGAGAAGCCGCAGGCAATCATTTTCAAGACTTCGGTTTCACAAGTAGAGAGAGGCTCATTATACTTTTTACCTTTTCGTAAAACATGATTTTTCCTCCAGATATGGTTGTCGATAATTCTTTTAGTAATGCTGGGGTCGATGAAGTAATCATTTCTATAAGTGCTAATGATGGCTTGCTTAATCCAGTTAGGATCGTTTTTTTTCAAAAGAAAAGAATCCGCACCATAACTCAAGGCTAAGTCAGCCAATTCTTCGCTCCGATGACCAGTAAAGATGACCACCTTAGAGGCAGTATGATTCTTAATTTGATATGTGACTTCCAAGCCGCTGATATCTGGCAAGCCTATATCAACTAGAACGACATCAGGCTGGAATTGTTCTACTACCTTAAGTCCATCCAATCCATTACCTGCTTCGCCACAGACTGACATATTAGGTTCGTGGTTGATAATTGCCTTGATACCTAACCTCAAAAGAAGCTCATCCTCAATAATAACGACTCTAATCATATAGATACCTGGAGTTCAAGTTGATTCAATATTTATAACATAACTAACTTCGGTGTAGCTTTTATTTTCCCAAATCTCAACAAGAAAATACCTTCTGAATTTATACACAAGTTCTCGTAGTTTTCAGCAGATTTTTACAGCAAAATAACTGAGAGAAAGTTAATTTATAATAATTAATAAAACTAGAAGTTTTTCATTTTTGTTCTATAATTAAATAAGCAAAATTAGACTACCTTGGTAGTTTTTTAAGAGTAAGGACTGCGTTAATGACTAACTATAGTACCTTAAACAAAAAGCTTTGTTTAGCAGCTCTATCGCATGATGTTTACAATTCCTTAACGGGAATAAATTTAAGTCTAAATCAAGTAATTGATGGTTGGTATGGTAATAATTTATCAGAGATTAAACCACTGCTAAGAGCAATTAGAGAGGCTACTGATAGAGTGACTCAATTAATTGAATCACAAAGGAATAATCAACCACAATTAAGTATTAATCCAGAATTGATTAACGGATTCAGCATGTTGTATTTATTACAGCAGATATATCTAGAGAGCTTACCTAAAGCGAAGGAGCGCTCTTTAACACTTCATTACGAAACCAGTCCAGCTTACTTACATGGAACTCTTGTGGTGGGGAATACAATTGATATGGGCAGAATGTTGGGGAATCTCATACAGAACGCTATAAAGTATACGCATTCTGGAGATATATTCGTGCGGTTGTTTAACGTTGGAGATGATTTAGCAATCGAGATTGAAGATACTGGTATTGGGATCGAAAAAGAACAAATCCCGAATATCTTCCTGCCTTTGTGGCGATCGCCTGATAGTAGCGGCGAGGGGCTTGGCTTATATGTTGTGATGATGGTAGCGAAAGCGCACGGATTAAAGCTGACAGTAGAATCTGTAGTCGGCAGCGGAACAAAGTTTACGATAATATTCCCATATCAAAATGAGAGCCACTACGGGCTGACTGATACAACGCTCTCTAAAGCACAGAGATTAAAAGATGCGCTATCTATTTGACGCAAAGCTCTGGGATCGGATCGAAACAGTAGTTGAATTTCTGATTATGCTGGGGTTAGCGATCGCAGGTGTGATTAAATTCAATACTGACATAGTGGAGGCTGCATTCTATGTCACATTAGGAGCAATAATTGCCCCCTTCTCTGGAATAGAGAGGCGGACAAAACGTTATTTGCTATTGGGCGGATTTTTTTTAGGGCTATTTGCTGGGTATTTTGATTAGTCGCCAAGTTCAGAACCACGATCTCGATCCTTATAATTGTCTTGAGCTTGGGACTGTTGTCTTTGCTGCTTGTCAAAGGCAATAATTCTCAGAGTTTCTGGATGCGAAAGATTATTTTCAGTAATTTTAAACTCGTTAGACTCATCTTTATATGCAGAAAAAGCGATGGCGTTGGGTGGATCGGTTTTGCGGTTAACGTTGAGAAACTGTATATCCTCTTTGAACAACAGTTGCAGTCGGTAAACAATTCCATTGTAAACACGCCCAGTATTAGTAGTATCCTTACCCATCGTCATAATAGTGTTCATGACGGCAGGAATCAGGGATTGTTTGAGCGTTTCATTTTCTTGAGTCGAGGATGGTTCAGGCTGAATCACTTCCTTATCTTTGTCAGAACTTTGGTAGTTAGAGCTTTGTTCCAAAGGTAGGTTGTGCTGTCCTGCTGAAAACATTTGTTGTAGAAATGTTTGTTTTTTCTTTTCAATCAAGTTACCAACTCTACTTGAGTTATCTTGCTGTGACTGTTGAACTCCACCAAATTTATTAAGATATTCTTCGTAGTATTTATTTTTGAGAGTTTGTCTATAATCTTCAACAGTTAGAGCATTTTGAGATAGAGTTGTCTGAAGTTGAGCAATTAGACTTTCGCGCTCAGTAGTTAAGAGTGTGGTGGTCGATTGTAATGGGAACGGGTGTTGCTCCAATAGTAGCGCTAGTCGATACACCATAATGTTGTTGGATAGTCCACTGTCACGATTGACAGCGCGGATCGAGGAGATGGTTGAGGTAGAAGAAGAGTTTTTATCCATTTGAATGTAGGTGTATCACAATTCGAGATCAACAGATGTAGACTTAGGGTTTTGATGCTGTTTCGGTTGGGGAGAGCGAACTTCAACCTTTGGGCTGTAAGTATTGTCAATTACCTTTTTACGCTCATCCATCAAATCTTGAAGAATTTCGCTCAGTAGTGGAAGAGAGATATCAGTTTGGGACTTGCGATTTTGCTCAACTGAACTTTGAACTAAAAGTTTTTGGTAAATTTCGCGTTGTTCGCCAATAGTTAATTTACCAGTTTGTTTGAGTTTTTGGCGCAAAGGATAATTCCATTGATCTGCAACCCCTACCCATGTTTTATTAATTTCTAAATCTTGCCAGTGACGAGCGATTTCTCTATGAAGGGGTAATTGAGTATCACGTTCACTTTCATTAAAATTAGCTTGGTTGCTAAGGGGAGATTGTTGTCTCAAATCTTTGACGATCTCGTTCAAAGGCGAAAGTATAATATCGGTTATTCCTTGGCTTTGAATTTCAGCTTGAGCTTGAGTTTGAAGTACGAAATAAAGTTCGCGTTGTTCGCTCATGGTAAGGAGAGCGTTGTTTTGAATTAAGGAGCGAAATTCATTGCTGCCTTGAATAGCAAGACCAAGCCATTGATTAGTATCTTCTAAGTCTCGCCAATGCCGAGCAAGTTCAGAGTGAAGCGGTAAAACAACACTGTCAGGGTTAGGCTGACTATTTTGATGATGAGAAGTTTGAAAATTAGATTGTCGCTTTTTTGGTCGCTCTGTTGTAGTAATGTGCTTTGAGTTTTGCGTCTGATTTTGAGATTCGCTCTGTTCTAAATCTTGAAGATGTTTAGCAATTTGAGGATGAACAGGCACTTCAATGTCACGGGTGGAATGTTGACCAGTGCGGTAGGTAGCAATATTAATGTTGCGTTTGGTTTTGAGTCTGGTTTCGTAGTCAAAACAAATTTTGATGTTGCGATCGCTCGATGCAAAGACAGCTAACTCAGGATGTAAAGTGGGTGTGATAGGATTACCCAGTTCATCCCTACTACGGTAGCCAGCATAAATCCCAGGTAATCCTATAGCAGCTTCACCTTGACTTAATAGACAAGCAGCTTTCTTTGCACCCTCAGTAATGGTGACTGGTACATTGTGCTTCCACACGCAGTACCAAAATCCGCAGGTGCGATCGCTTTGACTGGGATCAACCCCGGCTTTATCATAGATATGAACAGCGATATCATCAGGGACATCTAGCAAGAAAATACTAAGTTCAGTTTTGGGTGGATGTTCATACTTAATTTTTTTGTCAGGTTTTTCTTTGTCATACCTGGGTTCATTGGGTTTGTAGCATCCCCAAAGTTTTCTTAGGGGCTGTTGGTTTGGCTGTAGGTCTGAGAATGAACGAGGGTCAACGCCAGCATCACACCACCAACCTCCTTTTTCAATATGCTGATATCTGTCTAAGTACAAGTCCCGCAGTCGTCCATCATTACGACGGGAGATTTTGTCGCTGTACATCAAATATTCCCACGCTTGATGTGACTGTTCTATCGGGTCAGTCTCTAAACTTTTAAAATTTAACTCGGCAATTTCTGGGTAGATCGCACTACCATCTACTAGTTCTTTTCTATGATTCGGTTCCAAGTAATTTTTTGAGTCTTTTGAAACTAATGAAGTTGAGTCAGTTGGAGAATTTAAGGAATCTAAGAAAGTTGAAGGTTCCGTGGAATCTGATAAATCTGAGGAATTAAGGATAACAGAGTTATTGTTGATGACTTCGCGTCGGTGAATACTCTTTTGTTCTACTGGTATAGCTATTTCCTCAACAGATATAGTCGAAGGAGGTAAAAAAGGAGGTTTGTCAGAGGGAGATACAACCAAAGGTGAATCGCTAGGAGGTAAATCAGGAGGAGCTGTGGAACTCTTTAAAAGTGGTAGTGCATCACCAGCAGGTAAAAGCGGGGTTAATAATTCTGTTAATAATTCTTCGACTTCTTGAATTTCTTCAAATTCGGCATTAATAAATTCATTAGTTTCTTTGTCAAACTTCGACCATTTCCAACCACCATTTTCATCAGGACGCATCACATACGTTGATTCACCAAGTTCAAGTTTTAGTCTTTTATCTAGTTCAAATTCTATTTTTTGGATAAGTTTTTCCGATGCCCAATCAAGTAAAGGATATATGATATTCCTCAAAAAATATTCATTGATTTTGGCATAGGAATAAGCTAGTTGGAGATGTCGTTCATCAAACATGAATCAATTCAAAATTCAAATTTCAAAATTAAATGAGCCTAACTTTTTTCGTAAATATTAGGGTGTGAAGGGTAGGGTGTAGGTAAAATTAGCTCTTTGTTTGTACCCGTCACTAATTAACCCTCTTATGTCACTTCCGCTTCTAGAATAATCTGGGTTTTGGTTTAAGGATTTAATAAGATGAGAACAACACCTTCGCAAAATATCGTACTGCTGACTAGTAGCACCAAGGCAGCTTAAATCAATAAGTTGACCTTCAGGAGTTACGCGATTAAAAATCAGGTGAAATTCAACGCCATTCAAAGTAATTTCAAAAAAACTAATATACTGCAAGTCATCCCAGCCGATGCTATAAACATACTCAGTTAAAATTTGCAGACAAGATTTTTTGGCAAGAGGCGCAGAGATGTTGGATAAACAAATTTGGCAATAAATACCCAGTTTTTTAAGTTTTGGTCTTTGACAGGCAAGAGAATGAAAGCCAGCAATGATTCGTGTAACGGGGGCATGGATATCTACGATAAAATTACCCAAGCCAGTAATCTTAGTTTGGGCTAATTTGGCAATTATATTAAAGTCATCAATAGCAGACTCTTCAATTACTATTCGCATTGGTTTTTCTCCTGAAACTGAAATTAGAAGCCATAATTCAGAATTCAGAATAATCTACATTCATTCTGAATCCTGACTCCTGACTTCTGAATACTTCTAAATAAATACATTTGAATCTGTTGACTCTGCACTCATTAAGGAACTCACTTCAGAAATATCTAAAGGTAAAGAATTTTGAGGAGCTTCAGATGAGTTTTGAGGTATAGGAAAACGACGATTAATATCAGCAATCCTTAAGTCTAAATCTTGTTGAGTTGGAAATCGCTGAGTACTTTTACGAGCTAGATGTGAGACAAGTTTCTGCCAATGTAGTTGATTGTATTCTTCAATATCTTCAAGAACTTTGGAGATTTTGATAGATTTTAATAAAGGAACTGACCCCTCTTGTTTGTTGGAGTAAGCAGGATTAATAAATACACATTTACCTGCTAGGAGTTTAAGAAACTGAGCTGATTCAAATAGTTTCTTAGTCTTTTCCTGTTCGCTAGTGGTAGTACTGGGTTTCCCTCCACCCGTCGAACGACTTTTATGCTTATATTTGATTTCTTCATCACCGAGAAAGCTGGAGAATAATTGTGCCGATTCGTTTTCACCTGGATTGAAAATAAATTTCGTACTGCAAGCACCAAGAATAGTTTTCGCTACTTCCCGACCATAATTCTTTTCCAACTGCCCCATATTCTGCCAACCGAGGATGCCGCAGAATCCCTCAGAACGTGATTCGTTGAGCCATTTGAATAAGTCGGGCAGATATATAGAAGGTAGTTCGTCAAGTGCAACTATCAACGGGTCAAGACGCTTCTTAGCAATATTTCGGGCAATTGTCATGTGCAGGATACTAGTCATCAAAGGTGCGATCGCATCGCGGCGTTCCCTGTCTAAACCAAAAATAATCATTTGCTTACCTTTGATTTCAAGGGGCAGTGTTGTCCTACCAACAAAGCAACCCAAGGTGTTCTTAGCCATGAAGCGAGTAAACATGATGCTGGCAGTAGAGACAATCCCAGCGACAGTCTTTTCACTAGCTGCCGAACTGAACAATTGACCAAAAGCAATCTTAATCCACGGGTTTAGATTAGCAGCCATCAGGCGTTGTACCATTTGTTCGCTTGAGAGTATGGCAGCGCTGGTCATCACATCAGCGCGCTCTCCAAACTCTTTGGTTAACATCAGGATGGCTTGGGTTAACTGGTCGCCAGCAGGCGCAAAGAAACCATCCTCATTACTATTACTCAAAAGTCGGAAGTTCTTATTAATGACAGTAGCAATTTGTCGGGCGGTTTCAGCATCAGAAGAATCTCTTAAAAAGTCGAGGGGATTGCAAACTTCAGATTCGGGGAATCCCGGTGCGAATATATGAACATCATAACCCTGACTCTTAGCATAAGCAGCGATTTTGGCTTGTGACGGAAATTTAAAGTCATAGGCGATTATAGGGAATCCTTGATCGATTGCCGAGTAAATCATCGGGTTAATCGCGCTAAAAGTTTTGCCACTACCGGGAGCGCCGATAGCGGCTGTACCCCTTTGTACATCAGGAATGTAGAAGGTACTACCACTACCTTTTTGTTTTTGAGTACCCTTAAAATGATGCTTACCAATATAAAGTGCGGCACTATCACACTTGGGATTGGCTATTTGTTGAAGTGCCTTTTTCTTAGCTGTGCTAGTTTCTTTACTTCCTCCCCAGTAACTAGTCGCAATTTTCTTCTTACTAGAGTCATTACCGAAGAATACTCTCATCAGGATATAAGCAGCCAATATACTTAAAACTGATAACCCATTTGGTGTAAATAAGTGCTGAGTGTATCTACCAATATCACTGTGAGGGTCTTGTAATTGCTCGAAAATAAATGGTTGATTTTTGGTTGTAGATGCAAATTGAAAATCTTTATTCATGGCCATTTTGGGAATTCAAAATGCAAAATTATTTCTTCAGTGAGCGATTTGTTTAATTAAGGATACAAGCCCCTAGCTCAAGACATAGGCTTTGTCATTTTGAATGAGCGAATGAGCGAATTGGAGCAAAGCGACTTGGCTCTCTTAAAACAGAGAAGCGGGTTTACCAAAAATAATCGGGTCTTTTTCTTTATATTCAATAAAAGGAACAGGGCCGATGAAGTAAGGAGAGCAAGTACGACCAACAAAGAAAATAGTTTTGCAGATTCTAAAAAACATAGCAGTTTCCATAGAACCGCTTGCTTCATCAATATCCCAAACCACTTGCTTAAAAGCAGAACCAAAAGGATTTCTACCAGTAGGTTCTTGACCTCCATTGAGAGCTTTGAGAATCCCAAAACCACCTCTGACTTTTTGATATTTACCAGAAATCCATTGCACACCAGTAGTTCTGCCAATGCCGGACATCTCTGCATGAGCGCAATTATCTTGCAAACAGGGAACATTAAACCCCTCTTGATAACTGCCAGAAATGGAGCGGGTCCGGTTAGCTTCAATCTCCCTGAGTACTAAATCCACTTTGCCAATAAATGATAAGTCAAGTGTTTGTAGTCCAGGCAGATTATCCCAGGTAAGATTAGATAATCCTGGTACACCATTTATTTTGCTATCTTGCCAATTAGCAAAATGATTAATTGGTATATTTTGAATATTAGGAATTGATTTCAAGTCATAAAATTTTAAATTAATGAACTTGCCCAATTCTGCATTAAGTAGCTGTGAGTTGTGAAAAGACAAGACATTACCTATTGTGCCAGTATCAGGAATACCAAGTTGAGTTAAAAAATCACTAATTGGCTTGACACTGTTAACAAGCTCATCGGCTAAATCAGGGTTAGCTTTCACTAAATCGGGTAGTGTCTGCCACTTCAGTAATTGAAAATCTGAAAGTTTCAAATCATCTAAATTTAATCCTGATGCTTCAACTATTGTTGAAACATTGAGTTTTTCTATCTGTAACTGAGGGGTTTCAAAATCCCCTAGTTCCATAAATTCCCCAATACTTTGTCCAGCCTTCCAGACTCTAGTTTCATTTCCTCGACTGCCTGGATAAGTGACACTGCCCGAAGAAGTGATAATCATGTCACTGAACTTGAGGCGTGACCAGTCAGGAAAAAAGCCATTGGCAGATTTAACAAAAGGAACTTGAGCAGAGGCTTTAGGCAGAAGAAATCCAATGGCTTGGTTGAGGATTCCGTACCTCCAAAAACTATGAATGAATAATCCACCCAGCAAACCAAATAATAGTAAGTAACGGAGAAGATTATTATTGATTGGTGATTGAGCCTTTGTTTTCATATTCCACCTCTAGTTTTTCTAAAAGGAGAGCTACTACCAAGAGCAGTTAGTTTATGAACTAATTGAATAGAGACAACAGCTTTATCAGCAGCAGTATTAATGTCCATACCCTGTTGTAGATAAGTGATTAACCGTTGTAGCCGTTGGTGTAACTCATCTGAAGGACGGAGCCACTTATTTCTAATGGCAATATTTAGTCCATTTCTCAATTCACGTACATTTTTAAAAGTGATTACTAATGGTTGAAGTGAAGGGACTTTCTTATCCTGATTAACGACATCGTTAATAATTACTACTTGACTATATTTAGGACTGCCACTAGAAGCAGCCAAACGAAAACTGTAAGCCTTGCGCTCGCCACTTTCTGTCTGCGTGATTACTGTCAGCAAAGTGCTTGGTGTTTGTGGTAAACCAGGAATATTGACTTTCTTGATGCGTCGCAGGTGGATTAACCCAGCACCAGGATTAGGACAATCTTGGTCAATACCTTTTAAGCAGCCATCTGTGTCAATCAGGATTTGCGAGGGGTCATCTAGCCATACACGCTGAATCTTTTCCCTGACTTCATAAAATGAAATAACTACACCATGACCACTCCAGACGTTGATAGTTTGAAGTTTGGCAAATTGACCACTAGCTTGAGTTTGTTTAATGGTGCGAACTACAGGTGAAGCGAGTGCATCTATAGGATGGCAACAAGCAACTATAATTGCTAAAGGCACGGCTCGAAGGGCGATCGCACCAAGTAAGTTTTTCATGGCAACTCCAGGGTGCGATTGACCAAAAATGTAACTTTGGTTCCCTTTTTTATGTACCAAACATTGGGACGAGCAGAGATTTCTTGATTGGAGCGTTCTGCACGATTACTAATGACGTTGCCCAGCTTGCCAAATGCACCATTCAAGAATGCACCACCGATGTTGCGTCGGTTATTTTGAATAGTGGTATTACTAGAAAAACCAATACCTCCATTTTGTATAGATTGCTGGACATCAGGCTGATTGATAACCTCACCAACTTTAACCAATCCCCCAACCAGCCCAACAGTCAGGTCGTATCGTGCGATTTCACCACCAATACCTTGAAACTTCTTGGCAATCAAGGGTTTCCCGCCCGATCCCAACACCGCGATCGCTCCAGAGCTAATTGGGTATTCAGTTTTGTCTTTGATGATGCTAGTTACTTGTAGCTGGGCATTGCCACCATCGACTGACACCACCTCAACCGCCAACAAACTACCAGTCGGGATTGCCACATTACCATAGTTGTCGCGCAGGTCTTGAGTCAGTTTAGCAACAAATCTCTTGCCATCGTCAGTTAGTTGCGTGTTATTTTTTCTATCTTGCTTGACTGCTGGAGTAACCAAAACCCCGCTAGCAAACTCACCTACAGTTAAATAACGAGTTTGTCGCTCTTCAATGATTTGGTCTTCTTGTGGCAAATAGTAAGAAGCCTCAGTGACGGATTTGGTAGCTAAGGATTGCAACTGCCACCTGGGGAGGATTTTTTCAATAGAGTTTTCTGTAACTTCTTGCTCTCTATCGGTAAGTTTAGCGTCTAAACCTGACTGTTGTAATTTTGCCGGGAGTAATGCGGGATCTAGTGATTGAGATGACTCAAGCGGATCGGCAATTTGAGATTCACCAATAGTGTTATCGACATAAGCTATTCTCCCAAATGAGCCAATGTTACGGAGTCGGTTAAATTCAGCAGTCGGGTCTAGCGCTTTTGTTTGTTTTATAGAAGTTATGGAAGAAGTAGGATTTGCTCTAGCACTGACAAAACTACGTAGCGGTTCTTTCGTGCGGCTAGTAGTAGTAGTCTTGAGTGTTTCTGGTTGGTTATAACGTTGAACCAGACGTGGGGTTGGTGGAGTAGGATTTGAAGCTATATTTTGAGTTCTATTAGTTTTAGGGATAAGTTGAGGCTTTTGAGTTTTATTCAAGGAATTAATCTTGCTCAATTCCTCTTCTTGCTGGTCAAGTGCAAGAAGAGCATAAACATCACCATCTTTTTGCTCAACCTTATCTAAAGTTTCAGATGAGTTTTGTTGTTGTTTAGTCGTTTTGATTGGCTGTTGAGCCGGATTGAAAATTCCGTTGAGCAGCCAAAATATAGCTAAAAAACTTAGACCAAAAGGAACGGCAATTATCCCTAACCTTGACCAGGGAGAAGTAACTACTGTATGTTTGGTTATTACTGGTAAACTATTGAGTTCCAACTCTTCTGGAACTAAAGTACGTTTATCTTTGTCATCATAATCTATAGAAAGCAGATTGTTTATATCAGAATTAATGTCACTCATCTTTTTCTACTAGCGTAATTTAAATCAATAATTTGTGTAATTTCTAGTCCTGACTGTCTAGCTTGGTAAATTTTCCTAGCCATGTCACTAGTACCATTTGGAATTACTTTTGGAGTGCTAACGGCTTCAACAGTGATAGTTTTATTAAAAGAAATACCATTACCAGCATTGTCTTCTCTAGTAAAAGTAACAAGAGTACCTATGAAGTCTATTTCCCACTTTCCATTTTTGATTTGGCGGGGTTCAGAGACAAAGCGAGGTATAAGAGAGACTTGTGCATTACCATTAAATATCTCTGCTGGTGTCATTTGAGCTAGCTTACGCAAAAAAGCCGCACGAAAATTTTGATTTTCACTAATAGCAAATGCAGCTTCGTAAGCTTTGGTAGCTACTCTACCGTTAGAACGCTCAATTCTACCTACATCTACTCCAGTGTCTTGTTTAGTAATTGATTCTCCTTTTTCATTGGATGTTTGCAGTAATCCATCCCAGTTAAACATTTTAATGAAAGTGTCAGAAACAAATTTCTTAATAACTTCATTTGACCGTGATTGAGGCTCTACAGATGCCGCCAAAATTGTGTCTCCACTAGAGAGTTGTACTAGGGCTAATTGTTTGCGTCCTAAAACGTTAATAGCTCCATAATTGAGAAGTTGTAAGATTAGGGAAATTATTGCCATTGAAAATCCAGCTAGAGAAATTATTCCGACTCTAGTTGGGACAGATTTATTGTATTTTAAGAGTTGCAATGGCTCTGGCTTCGGCTTAGTAATATTTTGGTTTTTTATCTTCATGATTCAATCCTAATTCAATCCTATTTGCTGACTTTCTCAGCCAAACTAACACCTTTAGTAGCTATTGCTTTGCTAATATCAATAGCAATTGTACTGTAAGTCTCAGCTGCTTTATTGATTTGTTGCAATACTGCCAGTCCACCACCTGCTGCTAAACCTGTAGCCAAAAAAGGAGCGATAATTCCAATTGTGAACAGAAAAAATAAAGGCTGATCGGCACGGGATGTAGCCATCAACTGACCAGCAAACCCTACAATAATATTGAATGAAAGCTTTGCCATACCGACAGTAAAGTATCCAATCAACCAAGCGAAAATAGCTTTGGAACCGTAAGGTAATAAAGAACCGCCAACAGCCAAAGGGCCAAGGAATGCTGTAACTAGCATTGTCAGTTCTATACCCCATTGGTATGCACCATTTAATCCTAGTAAAACTATAGAAACGATTTGAATTACCTGTGAACCTATATATGCGCTGAAAGGAGAAAAAAGTACTTGCAGCGGATTAGCTTTATTGTTAAGAGCATCTATAGGAGCTTGGATAACCCTATCAATTGTTTGAATTATGGGAGAAAAAACAGTATCATTTTCTCGAAAATAATCAGGGTATTGTTGTCTTAACCTTTGTTTAGCATCTTCTAAGCATTTAATAGATTCTTCAGGCGTTAGTGATGAAGTTCTACAGTTTTGAATTTCGTTACCAATAGCACCGCGAACTCCTTCAACGCCCACGGCTCTTTGAAAAGCACCTCTCAAATTAGTTCCAGCAGCAGCTTGTTGTAAAACTACAGTATTAGTATTGTTGATGTAATTTCTGATAGCTATAGTACTATCTCCTAAAATTTTTCCTTTATTCGCTAACAAAACGATAACTATCAGTACCCAAATAAAATCTGTATAGGCTCTTTGTTCTTCGCCACTTAACATTTGTTTTGTCCATTCAACCATGAAAAAAACAAATGTTGCAACCGCAAACAACACTCCGACATTACAAAGGGCAGCATACAATTCTCCTGTAACAACTTCTGTCCAAAGCTCATTAAATCCTTGAGCTAATGAATCTGCTGTCTTTGCTGCTTGTTCAATTAAATCGCCACCAGCAAACTGAGATTGTGCAAACAAATAATTGAGTAAAAGCATAGTACTAATTCGGAAAATGTAAAATATCAAGGGAATGTCAGCCTGACAGTTGGGTTAAAACATTTCTTTGCTTTTAGTAGCAGAGGAAAGTTCAAGGGCAAACTCTCCCTTCTGCCTCTTAACTCAAGGTTGAGAATCAATATATGTTGGATCTAAGCGTGACATTCCGATTAATTCATGAGTGACCGAAATTACCCCTGTAGTATTTGAATCTTCTTCAATACGTTGGCTAGCTAAGTTTTCTGCAACCTGAGTCAGCATCATATTTGAATGAACTGTGTCGTACCGTCTTTGCAATGAATCAGTACGTTGGTTGGACAACATGCCGACAATTTGTGCATTCTGTGCGGCTAATACTTTAAGAATATTTTGAGAAGCATCCATATTTTGTGCTTCATCAGCAAGATATTGAGCTTTTTGTGCAACTTGTAAGTTATTATCAACTTTAGCTTTTGTTTCCCCTTGCCCCTCTTTTCCTAAAGCTTCTTCAATTTTTAATCTAGCGATCGCTCTTTGCAAAGCTTCACCCTTTTCTTGGGCTGTCGGTAACGATTCGGTATCAGCAGTTTTATCCTTGAAATCTTCACTGGCTGCAATTGGATTTGGCTCATCCATGTCTCCAACCGAATCTTTAGTTGAATCTTCTGCCTCTTGACCTTGTTCTCCCCAAGCTGTTCTAATCTTGGTTATGAGAGCTATAATCTTCTGGAAATTGTCAATTTGTAAGCCGTAGCTTGGGGCTACCATGAAAGTACTACTTATAATCAAAGTAATAGCTGTGATAACAATGACTTTTTTGGATTGAATTTTCATGTTGTACCTCCTAGCTTTTGTGGAAGAATATAGGAGTCAAAAATCAGAATTTATCTTAGTTAAAACATTAGAACAACTATGATGAATTAAGCTATTAATTAGACTAAGTTTTTAGTAAATTCTGACTGATGACTTCTGGGTGCTGAGTTCTGATAAAGCAATTGTTGAGCTTCAACAGACAGTTCTTCACTACGAATCATTCTGATGTAATCCTCAGAAAATCTGACTATCCCCAATAGAGAATTATCTTGATATTTTTTGAGGAAAAGAGTACGCAGTTCTTGTTCATGTGGGTTGTTAGCAACAGTTGCTAACAAACAGTGCGCTGGATAATAGCGGCAGAAAGTGAGTTTGCCGTTATCATCTAATAGCCACTGTGAATAAATGCCCGAATTTTTGGGATAAAAAGCTTCTGTACTATTTACTCGAATAATTTCATAAGGGTATTTGAATCGAGTAACAAAAGGATCTACTGCCGATGATTGAATCCTTCCTACTAATCGGGTAGTAATATTGGCAAAGATTTTGGCAGCTGCTTTACATTGATAAATACTCTCCGGTTCTTGTGCAGAGAGAATGACGCGGATACCAGCTTTTGCACCGTTAGCACATAATCTGCCAATTAACTCAGCAATTGATTCAAACTGAAATAAAATTGGTGCTTCATCAAGAAAGAAAATAGAAGCTTTTGAGCTAAGAGCGCGACGTAAAGCTGCCGCATAAGCACTGAGCGCTAAGATTGCCGCGTCAGCTTCACTTGATAAGTTCTTGAGAGCAAATACTAATAACTTGGCATCAGTTCTGAAGCTGGAAGGGCGTGAAATTGATTGACCTACTCTGGTAGTTAGCCAGTAATTTAAACGTAATCTGATTTGCTCTAGTGCCTCTAAAATATCTCGACTATTACTAGCAATTGAATCCAATTTAATAAAGGCAGGCGAACAGTATTGATAAAAGTCCTGTAACGTTGGGGTATCCGTCCATGCTTTAGTTCCTACTCCAGCTGATAATGCTGCTTTATAGCGGAGTTTAATTTCATCATCATTAAAGAAAGTTTTGAGAGTAAGAGCAATAATTGATTCAATATTAGTAATCATCGAAGGACTAACACCAATCATGCTAGTACCAACGATCATGGTCATTAGGACGCTTTTGAGAAATTCTTTGAAATCATTCAACCGCTCATTAATCAGTTCTGGCTCCATCCCTCCCAGATTTGGCAGTTCAAATAAGTTATTTGACTCTTTGGAAATATCAAAGTAAGCGCCATCACAGCCAAGTAGATTAGTGTAGTCGGTGAAAGTAGATGTGCCGTCTGGTTTGGGATAGTCCAAGGCTACTACTGGGATATCTTGGGCAAGCGCGGGTGTCAGAATCCCTGCTGCTAATACTGACTTACCCGAACGAGTCGCCCCAAAAAGTGCAAGGTTTTTGTGATTCTTGTACAAGTCCAAGTGTACGGGAGTGCCGCCTTCTTCTGCGATTAACTCAAAACCAGAGCGATCGCCTGTGGCAGTACGAATCAAAGGCATAACCCCTGGAGCTTCACAACTGAAGTAAGGCAGTCGGCGGTTGAAGGGTTTTGTTAACAGAGGCTCCCACACCGTAGGACAGCACTGTAACCATATTTTCCAGGCATACTCTACTTCGCGATCAACAGATGCAGGTCGTAAGAAGTAACTAGCCAAATAACGGCAAGCTTCATCTAATTGGAGTGTAGATTTTCTGTGAATCAAAAAAACAGTAGCTGTGTGAACTACAACACTACCTTTGTAAATTGTCTTTTGGGCTTCTACAGACTCTTCAATATTCAATCCTGACCGAACATCGATGTTACCTTTGCCGCTAGATAGTGTGGTAGAAGTGATTGACTGTTTGGTCAGCCTTTGTAGATTAGTTTTTGTGATGCCTTGGTTTGCTTTTGTTAGCTGACAAAAGATTTCTGTATCAAAAATACTATCCCTAGAAATTAGCTCCCAGAGATAACGCAGTTGAGCTTGTTCGTCAATCCAGCCTCCTGGCTTTTGGCTGAAATTGAGCGCTCCAATATATTTGTCTTGGATTTTGACCCATTTTCTATCAAAAAATGGCACAGATTGCTCGTTTTCGAGCATGTGATGTCGGATATGAAAATCACTCGTCTGCGTTTCGACTAGTCCCGTAACTTCGTTTATCTTTAAAGGGTTAGGGATGGCTGTTGGTTGAGAATAGTTGAATTGTTGCCAGATGACCGACCATAGTTCTTCTGCACTCAGAACTTGAATTCCAAGCTTCATTTTATTGCTGAGTATGGATGACCACAGCAAAAATCCATCGTTAAACGAGTTCTTCAGAATATTTTCAATTCTAAGATTGTTAAACGAATGAATTTCTCCAGTGAAGCTATACCAACCTTTTTCTAACTTTTTAATCAGAGATTCAACCAAGTCGGAATTCTTGCCATCATCATCGGCAACAGTATAGGTACACCATAATCTCAAGAATTTATTCTTACGATTTCCAGATTGAGTTAGCTCTTGGGTGCGTAGTCTCTCACTACGAATCAAGAGTTTCAGAGAGTCTATTGCACAGTTTTGTTCTAAGGTTTTGAGTTGCTTTTGCCTTTCATAGTCGTCAGTGAAAGAGCCTAAGTGTATAGTGAGAAATTCGCGCTCAGGAATTTCTTTCAGTCCGGCTTCTATGCCATCAAACATTGGGAATATTTGCTCTTGAGGTAAGTTGGGGTGAATCCCTAGACAATCGAAACAGAACTTAATTTGAATATCTTCACCTTTTTTGAGAATCAATGCTCCGATGCCTTTCCTACCTCCTAAGTTGAGGTCACAAATCCCTGCTAAATGAATAATGTCCTCAAAAGGTGTCAGTGTTTTGACAACGTTAATCTGCTCTGTTTCTAGAGCTTTCTTACCTAATTTATCAGTAACTTTCGACTTACTAAATTTCATTTTAATTATGGTTTCTCTATTGCCCTTCGGGTTCAGCAGTTGCTCATGGGGGAAACCCCCAAGACCACACTGCTTCACCTATTGCCTTTTAATCCTGATTTTTTTAATGTCCTATAAGGCATATAGCCTCTGCTAATTCGAGGAACATTGACGAACTTACCAAAAAAATCTTTGTTTGAGGATAAAACCCACCAAGTAGCCCACCCCCAAGCAATACTCAATCCAGTTCCCAACCAACTTGCTTTCAGCATATAGTTGAACACAAATACATTGAGTATTACTATTAATGACCAAGGAAATATTTGGTCAGCGGGAAATGGCCCTAGCCTGGGTCTGTCTCCTAGAATTCTATTTACAGTCCTAAATCTCTGTTCATTTCTCATAATTTGAAACCATTAAATTGGCTTTAACTCAACTTTCTGAGGGGAGAAAAGTTATCAAAACAGAATTCAGGAGTTAGGAGTCAGAACAATGCAAAATTCACGGGGGCAAAATTCAAAATTACTTCCCCTTCTTGAATTTTGAATTTTGAATTATTAATGAGCGAATTGTCTGCAAGCGAATGGCTCCCAACTTCCGACTTCCGACTTCCGACTTCCGACTTCCGACTTCATTGATTACACTGCCGCAGCGCCACCAGTACCAATAATTAAACTTGTTACTAAATCTCCTACAAGAACTGCCAACACTATAATTAGTGGAGTTCTGGCAAGAGATTGCCAATCTTCATCGTTTCGAGCTGCTTGAATTATCCGAACAAGGGAAATGCCCACATACAGCAAAAATAACCCCCTTAGCACATTAAAAAATAATGTAATTACTGCTGTTGTTTGAGCATTACCTCCATTCCCAAAGTTGGTAGTCATCCAGGTTTGTGCGTTTTGAAAGAACTGTGCTTGTGCGGGAGCGCTAGCGAAATCTAGTACACAAATTACTGCAAGAATACAGAATAAAATTGCGTAGAGATTGATGCCGTACTTGCGTTGTAGTTTGTCAAAATTGGTCAGCAGGTATCGAGATTGTTTTGGCAGTGCAATTATGATAGCTGCTGCAATCATCAATCCACCTACTAAAATATTGTGGATTGACATGGATGCGATCATCAACACACCTGTTATACCCATTAGAATGAGTGTGCTGTTCTTCATCCTGTTGTGATTTTTGGGTGGAGTTAGCACTGCTGTATTGGTAAAACCTTCGGTATTGTAATCTGTATGCATTTATCTTTACTTGAATAACTTACTCTCAGTTGAATGGAGTCTAGCTGTAAGAATTCACCTCCAACTAAACTACCTAGAACATTATTCAAGCCTTTTTTCAAAAAAGATATAGCCGAAATATCGATAAATTAATCATACTTTTGGCGACTAAAAGAGCAATTAGCCGCCAAAAGTACGAGAAAAAAATCGTACTTTTGGCGGCACGGGAGCAATGCGATGAGAGTGAGATGACAAAGTTTGAGGCTGGGGCTGTTCATTGATAAAGGCTTGGGTCATGCTGGTCGTACCGCTCCTTGGGGGTACAAAATATAGAAAGGTCTACGTGCCATGTCCCGTTAAGCTGTTGTGCCTACAAGTTGCACTATTTTCATTGTGAATAAAAGCTTCAAACCCTCCCCCTTCAAATAAAATATTTGAAAGAAGAAAAATTAAGGATTAATATCGATCTAAATGATGTCAATATAAATATATTTGCAAGCTCTATACTTACTTAAAGAGAAATCTGCGCTTTGAATTAACTAAAAACTTTTGTAAAGCGCAAAGTTTATCGAATATGAATCAAAAATACTTGATTAGCGCACTTATCTCACTTTTAAGTATTGCTGTAGTATCGTGCCAATCACCAGAACAGAAAGCAGCAGAAGCGAGAAAAAAGGAGATTGAAACAGCAAGAGCCGAAAAAGAACAACAAATCAAGGCTTTGATATCCAGTACTCCTGATATATATCGAGTTTCTTGGAAGGTCTGCCAAGATAAAAAGGTAAACTTGGCTCGGAAGTTCAACGGTGGATGTGATGAGGCGAAAGAACCTACCACTCAGGGATTTCAAGAACCTTTATTTATGTGGGGCCCTATAGGACAGGTTCAAGTGGATCAAAAAACCAATCCTATATCACCGGGAGTAATATATGCTACTGCCTTTATCAAATCAAGAGGATGCCTAACATCAGGAACGCCTAAGAATGAGCAGTTATACAAGGTGCGAGGATTTGTTGTTGATAAAAATGCCCCAGTTACATCTAGCAATATCAAAGCCGAACGTCTCTCAAAAGAAGAAAAAGAGAGTAAAATCCGTCAGCAAGTTGCTAATGTCGAACTGACAAGGGACTATCAGACATTAGGCTTGCTTGGTGGTGACGATTGCCAATCATTTAATGACTGGGAAAAGAACAATAGTAACTCTTGAGTATTAACAACAAAGAATTCAGCTATCCTGAATTCAGGAGTCAGAATAGCTGAATTTTTTTAATTGCAACCATTCTTGTATTTGACTTCGGGTAGTTTGCCGACTCTACACCCACTCAGCCTAGTTTTGGTCATAAAGCACGTTCAAAAACTGAACAGCTTGACGCTTAGCAGTTTCAGACCGCAAATCATATTTTTGAGTTGTCGCTGGAGATTCATGACCGACTAGTTCACAGACTGTTAAAACATCAACACCAGATTCTAGTAATCTAGTGATAAACGTCCGCCGAAAATCATGAGGGCTAAAACGTTCTATCCCTGCACTGACGGCGCGTTTTTGGGCTATTGCCATCACAGCTTGGTCTGTCATCTGGCGGATATGAATGTGTCCGCCACGCCTGACAGGGCAAATTAAAGCTCCTGGGGATTTACCTCTAATCTTGAGCCAATCATCCAAAACGGCAACTGCCCCTGGTGGCAAATACACAGTGCGGTATTTTCCCCCTTTCCCCTTGCGTACCTTCAACGAGTTATCTTCTCGGTGAAAATCTTTCTTGTCTAAGGCTACAGCCTCAGAACGTCGAACCCCAGAACCACTTAGAATTGCAATCAGTGCTGCATCTCTGATCCCAATTTTGTTTTGGTCAAGGTAGCAATCGTGCAAAAGCCTAGCAATTTCTTCGGTTTTTAATAATCTTCCCCGTAACGGGGAATCGCCTTTTATTCTTTTGAGGTCTACAGCACGAGTATAATCTTCGGCACTCATCGACCCTAACCGTAAAGCTTCTTTTAGCACTCGCCGTAAAGCACAAAGCATTCGGTTGGCTGTCGCTGGAGAATATTGCTCCATTAATATAGCTCTAATTGCTGCTGTATACTGGTAGCTTAACTTTGACCAATCTAACGACAAAGCATCGCATTCACCTTTTGTCAACAATCGGGCAATGACATTGAGTGCTTTTTGCATTGTCCGCCGTGAACCCGCAGTCAAACTAGACAAATAGACTGCCGCAGGATGAAGTGTCAAAGGCGGCGGTGTGGTCAGCACTAAATCTATTTGTCTTGTCGATTGTTCTGCCATGCTCCGTGTTGCGCCACAACACCTTCTGTATCAGGTAGGGTACATCTCCATCTTCTCACCAATACGATGCACGCGATCGCCTTGGGGCTAAGGCCAGAAATTGTAGGTAGAACTTTTTTATCTCCGTACACAAGTCTAATAGGCGATCGCCCTCTCATCCCTAAAAATAGTTTTGGTAAAGTCCAGTTTCCATAACTTATTTTGGCTGATATTTTCTCAAAGGCTTATCAATGTCGGGTTTCACATGAGATGAAAGTTGTGACCCAGAAAGTGAAAAATCTCAAGTAAAGTGCCAACACTCCCAGCAAGAGTTAAAGAATGAACGGGGTGAGCAGATCGGTTTTCTGGAAATTTGCTTCCGGGATAGGCCCCGTTGTAGCTCATCGCACACAAACTGACAACTGTGTTGCTCCGTCCTAAAAATTTCAGGACGGGGCTAATGAATATAGATGAATTTCTGCACTGTATTCCACACGCTAAATTTGAACGCAGCGCTGAAAGTCGATTCGTGTAGAATATTGTCTTTACTGTCGTCCACACAATGGCGATAGCAATACTGATATCACAGCAATAGTGGTAATCCCACAAATCATTTTCCAGCAACTGGAGTTTTGCTATCAAAACCGATATCATTCTTAGGTAAAACGGGCTGGATATTGAGCCTGTCACCAACTCGAATTTTGGCAGCACCAGGGGTGAGTTCCAAAACAGAGGTAGCAACCCTGCCCTTGTAAATTGGACAAGGATTTTCGGTACAGGGTGGAGCATTGTAAACCACAGTTGTCACCACATTGTCCTTGAGAAAAATAATGTCCAGATGAATTTTGACTTGGGACATCCAAAAGGGGACATCTTTGTACTCTCTGCCGAGGATGAATAACATTCCGCGATCGCCCCTTAAGGAGGAGCGAAACTTCAGCCCCTTCTCTAATTCCTCTGCTGTGGTGGCAACTTCCAACTGAAATGTCCGCCTGTTGTGGGTAAGGGTATGAGTGACAGGTAAATGCTGGGGTCGAGTTTGTAAGTAACAAATGCTTGTTGAAGCGACAATAATTGATACTCCAGCGACAGGCCCAAGAAAGTTTAGAAGTTTTAGCGCCTCACCAAATAAGTCATTTTGAGAACGGATTTTTCTAAGCTGCATAAGTTACCCAAAAATATCGATATTGCCGACACTATATATAGAAGAGTCCACGGGACTGGACGGCAAACCTTGTAAATCAGCTTTGTTTCGTATACCTTCAATTCTGTCAGCTTCGCGGATGGCCAGAGGGTTAATATTCTGCCTTGCTTCTAACAATGCGGACAATGTAATTAATAGCGGTGGCAGTTCACCCACAGGTGGAACATTATCTGGAAACATTTGACAGAAAGTAGAAATAGCTGCTCTCTCCACAATCGCTTGAATTTCAGCGCCGACACAGCGATGTGTGGCTTTGAGCAATCTCCGCCATTCTTCTTCTGTAAAACCATCTCCACTACGGAAACGCTTGTCAAATCTAGCTAAGTGAATCTTGAAAATAGAGTGGCGTTCTCCGTTATTAGGTAAATCCACCTTGAAGATGTCATCAAAGCGACCACTTCTAGTCAGTTCTGGTGGTAGCCAATCCAAGCGATTCACTGAAGCCAAAATTAATACTTCACTAGTTCGCTCTTGCATCCAGGTTAACAACATCCCCGCCAGCCGCCTAGACAAGTCATCATCAAGAGCGAATCCCTTATCAAAGTCATCCAAATACAGGATGACACGATTGATTCGGTCTACCAGTGCCAACAAGTTTTTCAGCTTGTACTCAGCCAAATTGCCATAACTGCGAAAGCTGCCCCATTCAACCATAATTAAGGGAAGTCCCAAGCGCCCAGAACAAGCTTTAGCCGAGTAAGATTTTCCAGTACCGGGCGGGCCGATCAGTAAAATACCTTTGGGTAGGCGAAGATTGTAAGCTTTAGCCAGTGGAGTCAAGAGGCGCTTGTATTTCTTGAAGGCTTCTTGCATCAGTTCCAGCCCACCAACTGAGATAGTTGGTGGTTGCATAAACTCAATATTGTAAACTCGCTTGAACAGGTCGATTTTGTAAGCTCTTAGTTTTTCGAGCAGTTCTTGAGCAGTAGAAAATCCAGAAGCAAGTGCCTGTTTGATGCCATACTCAATATCAGCCAAGTACATCCCGGCAGATGCGATCGCTACAGAGTAAATTTCCGTTTGGCTGTAGTTGGGTAGCATCAAAGGCAAGTGAGTGCTGATTTCCTCAACGGTTGGCAACTGTTGAATAAGAATGGGTATTTCCGGTGCAATATCAGATGACAAACTGGCGTTTGGCCCCAGAAGGATAGCAGTCTTTTGTGAGTTACGGTTGTAGAGCTTGAGGTTAATGAGAGCCGACTTGATCCACTCAGCAGTTAAGAAAAAATCGGGGTCAGTGGTTGATTCTCCTAGCCAGGGGAATATCCCCTCTAATATGAGAATGCCTTCAAGTTCAGTGGTTTTCCAAAAACGCAGAATTTCAAAGTAATGTTCGCGTCGGTTTTTGGCGCTCGCCTGATATTGGCTTACAGGTTGTAAAATCAAATCCTGCTCATTGATAACCAGCTGATGCAGTGCATCATCTTCCAGTGTCCACAGGTAGCAGTTAATGTTTTTTTGTTGGCATTCACTGGCAAGGTTTTTGAAAAGTTTAATTCTCTCTTGCAGGGGAGATTCTATGGCAATCAACTTATTATTCAGTTTTATCAGGTCAAATACTTGGTTGACTAATGTTGAACTCATTGGTTTGACGTAGTATAGCCAACCAGATAATAAAAGTTTTGAAAATAAAAGCAATAGCTGAAAGTACGATTTATTTTTCGTACTTTTGGCTATTGCTTTTACGAATTAAAGGAAGAAGAATGCAGGAGTCAATTCCAATTCGCTTGTTCCCATTCGCAATTCGCAATTTGTAGTTGGCAATAGCGAGCTGTGCTGATGCGTGTGAGCGAAGTTTGACTTAGGCAGTTTACAGTTCTAATTCTGGGTGAAATTGAGGTAAACGATAACGATGTTGTTGCAATTTACAAGAGAAATTAACCAATTCCTGATTCCAGTCAGTAGCTTTAGATTTGTTCCTTTTAGCTTGTGGCAGCAATTTCTTAACAGCCCGTGCATTGGCATTACCAATGTCATCACCGTCAAAAGCCACTTGCACAATCGGAATATTTTGCAATCGCTCTACTGGTAAGCTTTTAGGGCTATCGACTGCCAGAAAGAGTGTTCTAGTGGGTGGTAAACCGCCTTTGACTTGATATTCCAGCATGGCAAAAGATATGGCATCAATAGGCGATTTCAAAAGCACTAATCTTTCTGCTGGTGCGGTAGGCTCTTTGCCTAAATGAAAGTAAAACCAGCTATCACGGCGCTTAGTGCCTTTAAGATAACCCTTGAAAGTGTTGTTCTGTGTCCCTTGCAAGAAGGCTCCTTGGGGAATCCCCTCAAGATTCCGCATGACGAACACAGCATTTTGCCGATCATCAGCATAAATCAGCCCCCGTTGGTGTAGAAGTTCTACAAATTTTGGTGGGATGCTCCGTTTTTGGGTGAGGTAATTAGAAACTAATTGCCAGTTGGTTCTGTCCTCAACTGGTAGCTGGAAGTTGGGGCGAGGTTCTAGCTGGATAATCTCGGATGCCACTTGACGAGCTTGGGCGAGGGCTGCTCGTTCTGCAAGAGCTGACCCAAATCGGTCATACAACCATGCGATCGCCTGCCTTGTATTGCAAGAGTTAACGTGCATGACTAAATCAATAGCACCATTTCCCTCTAGTGGAGAGCCTGGGTCAAGGTCAGTGAATTTCTTGCCATCTATATTAATGATGTGGTGATAGCCTTTCCATGCACCACGCTCGTGATGGTGATGTAGCCCTAACTCCCAGGCGACATCAACAAGGGGTAAATCAGTTGAATAGGAGGCAAGCTGTCTCAATGTCTGATTATCTCGTTCTAATTGAGCAATTCGTTTTTGCAACAGTTCATTTTCTCTAGCTAGAGCTAATGCTGTTGTTTCCATCTCTTGCTTAGAACGAGTAGCTCTGTCTCGGTCAGCGGCTTTGGCTTTTAACTGTTCAAAGTTGAGGTCATCGTACTCTAAGTCTCTTCCTGACTCCACAATGCGGTAAAAGTCCTTAATATCCTGGTGTTGCGCTCTGCTGCCTTTTAGACCACGTTCTAGCCCAATCAACCGCATCGTGTCATAGTACGAATCTTGGAATAGCTGGATTTTCTGTCTGCCATCAAAGAAATGATTACAGCGCAATTGTCCTTCGTCATCAACAGGCACAAAGTAAGCATGAATGTGAGGAGTCGCTTCGTCTAAGTGCAACTCTGCGCGGACTATGCGCTCTCCGTATTCATCGGCTAACCACTGGTGCGTTGCTTCTAGCCAATCATCTAACTTTTGGGGGTCGTAATACCCTGCTTGATTTGGACAATCTGGGCGGAAGTAACTGGGCGAGGCACTAAGCAGAAATTCTACGGCATAAACCCCATCGGTACGAATCTTTCGTTTCTGTTCATGCTCGGCTATTTTGGCTAACACTAAATCTTCTAACCTTTCTTCGGGATCGAGACTACCTATGAATCGAATATTTTCTTTTGTTGGGTCAGCATTTGGAGTTTCTCGTTCGCGGTTGGTGTGAGAAGCACTGCCAGCCAAGTTACTGTGCTTTAATTTTTTCAGTCGCGCGATCGCATATGCCATCTTTTTGATTTAAGCTAAAAACTGAAATCACTAAAAAATCGATTTGAGCGTCTGAAACAATTGCTACCTAATGATTTGATTCTTCTAAATTCCTTAGTGTTTAGGTAAAAAGCGAAATGGCTCAAACGCAAAAAAGGCAAAATAACCGTAGTAAGTACGGTTATTTTAAGTCATCCAAAGGCATTTCTAAAGTTCATCTTCAGCATTACCCCAATCATACGTCCATCAACAGTATTTAGTAGCACAAAATTTGATTACGTACAAAATTAGCTATTTTTAGAGACTTGAGCGAAAAAGTACGTAAAATCAAGGCTTTTAGGGTCAATAATTGTCAATAAGCTTCAATTACTGACAATTAATAAACTAAAAAGGATTTTTGCAGTATGAGTGTAACATTGCAGTATTATGCATTCTCAATAATCCCCAAGCTTATTGAGAATGAAACCGAGGTCAAAAAATGGCTCAATTCCAAGCTGGATAGAGGTTTGAGCGTATTTTATTGCAGAAAATTCGTTGCGCCACTGGTAGCTCTATAGCTACCACTATAGCTACCAGTAGAAAAGTCAAAAAACGGTAACAATTGATTTTTTTGATGTCATCACTGGTAGCTCTATAAGTACCACTACAGCTACCTCTGCTGCATAGTCTCAAAGGTTACTAAAAGCATACTTAAAACACCTTCAAGTCTATCGGATTAATGAACTTAATTAGACAGGGATTTGAAGTTGAGTTTAGTAATCAAGATATTTGTAGTTAAAAACTTACAAATGTAGTTTTAGTTGCTTTAGGAAGAACAATGAAGGAAATAAAACAAGAGATAATTTCCATTAGGCGCACAACTGATACATTAGATGGACAAGTTATCAGTTACTTAAAATCTACGCCATTGAAGCTAGACCAAGATTTTTCTGAATTACTCATGTCTACGCTCAAAAAGTATTGGCTACCTTTAGCTTTGTTTTCCTTAGATGTACGTGGAGAAGAATTAAGACAAATTGGGATTTGGGCGATTAGTGAGTTAGAAGCGCAAAGTAATATCATTCGGAGAATTTGTGGGATTACTCCCGATTCATTAGTTAGGGCATCAAACGTAGAACTGCAAGCATTCGCTATAGGGGAAGAAAAACACGCATCGATTCTGCAAAGCATTGCCGAAACTCAACAAATAAGCTCTAGCCAGCAAGAAGATGATGAAGAATATGACGATGATGATGATGAGGGATGTATGGAAATGGAACAGCCACAAGAAATGATTCTTGCTAACAGAGCGTTGGGTTTTAACAGCTAGAGAGGAGGAAATACACATGAGGAGAAAAAGAGAAATCAAAGAGTACACAAAGGTTGTAGCAACTATTGACTTAGGGACAAGTTCACTCAAAGGGATAGCACAGGTTTATCCTGATGGCGTTCCAATAGTGATTAAGATGGAGCCAGAGATAGCAGATGTCGAGGCTGGTTCAATTGAGTATTTGTCGAATCAGTTCATGCAAGACAGTACAGTGTGGGTTGGTATTGGCGAAGAGTATTTTGTTCTGGGAGCTTTAGCTAGAAGTATGTTCGCTGGGACATCAGCTTTGCGGGATTTGAAATATCAATATGCCTTACCCAAGGTGATAGGTATGTTGTGGTTGGCAACTCGGCGGCTTGGAGTGAAAAATCCAAACTTAGAAATGTACGTACATTTGTTGTTGCCAGTAGGAGAATCGAATGGTGGTGAAGCGTTAAAAATCAAACTGGCAGAAGTTTTAAAGACAGGAATAGCCACACCCACAGTCAAACTCAAAGCCAAATTACGCAGTTTTGGTCTTTCGGCAGAAGGGGCTGGGGTGATGTCGTATCGCAGTCGCAACACCAATGTCAACTATTTCCACAAGAATATTGGAATGTTAATGTTGGGTTATCGAAATGCCAGCTTTATTCTGTCGCACAAAGGAAATACCACAAAATTTGACACAACAGATTTAGGGATGAATTGGGTGGTAGATCAGTTTGTCGAGCGTACTGCTGTTGGGCTATCGAAAGATGATTCGCGCTTAATCAGTGCTTTAGTCGAAGCCAATAAGAACAATTTCGATGAGTTGCGTCACATATCACGTAAAAGTAAACCGGAAGATGTTCGGTTAGATGTAGAGTTGTTCAAAAAGACTCTACCAGTAGTTCGCACTGAGTATGTCCGTGCTTTGCTGCGGTGGCTGAGAAATATCGCCCAAATGGATGAAATTTTAGTTTGTGGTGGTACAGCATCTTTTATACGTAACGAGCTAACCCAACATTTTGAACAACAGGGCATCCCCATTTCATGGAATGGAGGTATGGAACTGCCGAAAAATCTCAACACAATGGAATTGGGCGATAGAGTCGCTGATGTTTGGGCATCCCATATTACCCATATCAAAATGCTGGATCTCAATCTCAACTACGACCGCAAAGGAAAACCCTTAGTCCCTGAGTCTTATACTCAACCAATGAATAGTTCTACACCAGAGACTGAAATTTGGCAAAAAAATGGCTACTTAGTAAATCAAGTAATTGGTTCAAAGAAGTTGTAATTGTGCCATTCACCTAAATTCAGAAGTTAGAGATGTTAGACAGCTTTTCTGTCTAACATCGCCAAAACCTTTGCTTGTAACGGTTTCACTTTTTTGAAGTAGATTCACGAGAGGCAAAAGTACGGTCATGGGCTTGTTGATTAGTGCGATCGCTCCAAACCAAAGTATTGCGCCCTTGCTGACGGTCAAATTTCTCAAAGGTTATTGAAAAGACTTCTGGTAAACGATACCAGAAGTCGTAAGTGTGTTTTGACTTTTAACCTTGGCGAATTCAACGTTTACTAGAACAATTGTACTATACAATGATGAATCTAAAAATTAGAAGAATTCAAAATATGTTAGAGGATTAATATCAACTCAGTTTTATTTTTATTAAAACCATGCCAAAAACTTGGAATCTAAAAGTAGACCAGTATTTTAATGCCAACCCCCACTGTATTATTGCTACCGCCCACGTAGACACCTTCCCAACAAACTTACCCTTAGAACCCAACATCAGAGAACCAAACAAGAGAAGCGCAACGTACAGACAAATCTTTGATTCAGTGACGACCCAACCGGAAAAGTTTTTTGAGCGCCATAGCGGAATAGTGCTGTGTGCCAATAAAGTTAAGCCCAATAGACTTGTCCGAAATATTAACTTAGGAAAAGAAAAATGGTAAAACGTTGAATTGAGTGTCTACCATTTTTCAAACTTAGTTATGGTTTTTGATTATATCCAAAAGTACCCACACCGAACAAAACAAATTTTAGGGATTAGTTACGAACAATTACAATCACTACTAAATTGTGCCGGCAAACGTCACCAAGAAATTAAAATTCAGCAAGAAAGCCGAAAAATCAGAATTAATGCGTCTGGTGGAGGTCGCAAAGAATTGTTATCAATCCAAGAACAAGTTTGTTTATGCTTATTTTATTTAAGACAGATGCCGACATTTCAAGTATTAGGAATGTTATTTGGGGTATCGAAGACAGAAGCCAACGATACTTTTCATTATTGGATACCAATACTGCGAGATGTTTTACCAGCTAGTTTATTAGAACAAGTCTCAAATAATGAAAGCGAATTACTCTTTGTTCAGGAAGTATTAACCAATTTTCGACTATTAGTCGATAGCCTAGAACAGCCAATATATAGGGATTCCGACCAAAAAGAACAACAAAAATATTTTTCTGGCAAGAAAAGGCAGCATACATTAAAAAGTTTAATGATTGGTATACCAGAAGGTAAGGATATTGTGGAGGTAGAAGTCGGCGTTCCTGGGCCAACAGCAGATATAAAATTGTTCCGTAAATCTCAGACAAAGTTTGATAAGTCTCAACCATTTTCAGGTGACAAGGCTTTTCAAGGTGGCGAAAACATTACTACTCCTCACAAAAGAAAGCCAAAACAGGAATTAACTCAACAGCAAAAAGATGAAAATAAGGCTTTGTCTAGTAATCGAATATTCATTGAACATTTGATTCGATTGCTTAAAATATTCCGGATAGCTCGATAGCGATTTCGCTTAAAACTTGAAACGTATGAGCAGATTATTTTAACAGTCTGTGGGTTGGTTAGGCTGAGAATTGGTAGCTTAATTCTGCGAATTTAGCTATTAAAAATAGTCAAGTAATCCTAAAAAAAAGGAGTTAATGTTTATGCCTCTAAACTAACAGTAACTATCTCAAATGCTGATCGCTACGTTTTTACGCAAATATCAAAGTTTTGCCTCAAAGCTTTGAACAGTCTGGCTTTGGAGTTTTCGGACAAGTCTAATAGAAACAAGACTGAATTAGAACTAGAAATACTAGAGGCACAGGAGGGTGGCAGCGACGGTATTATCAATGGTGGGCATACAGTTTTGGCGTTTGAGCAAGCTAGAAATTACAAATATGACCTCTCCAAAGCGAGGGTAAAAGTAACGATTCACATTGGGCTAAGTGAGGATGATGCCAAAGACATTGCCCTAGCATCAAACACATCTGCCCCGGTGGATGCGCGATCAAAGGTAAACGCCAGAGGTGATTATAAATTCCTAAAACAGTTTTTATTCCAACTGGAGCGTGAGCAAGAAACAAAATTCCGCATTGCCTACTATCAAAACCAAAGCGGTGCGCCCAAAAGTCCCCAGTGCAATGTCAACCATTTAATTAAGTTGATGAACTGTCTGGATAGGAACAAATACAACCCAGATAGTAACAGTAGAGCTAAACACCCTCCAGTAAGTAATACACCCTCTTTGAGTGAGGCGGAAAGACAAAGACTGTCGAATTTGTTGCCACTACTGCCCAAAGCGTTGTGGATTGAGCAACGACTGTTTAAAACTATTGAGGAACATATTACCAACCCCAGAAGGAAGAAAGGAATAGTTGACTTAGCCTCAATTGACCCGCGCAAGAATACGCTGTTGCCTGATAGCAAATATTCATTTGGGTTTGGTGCGCCTGCTGATATTGCAATGCCGATTATCGCATCCTATCGAGTGTTTTTAGACGAACAGTACAACTGGATTATCCCTTTTGAGGAATTTGCAGAGGATTTTCTGCAACATTTGTGGACTAATTATTACAAGAAATACTTGGTGTCAGAGAAATTGGCAGGCAATACAATTGGTAGCAAAATTTGTCGGAATCCTGAGATTTGGGATAGCCTCTACGTTTGCGCCCAAAGCTATCTCAATCAGCATTTGATGAAGATGGTCAACTCAAGCAAGCGCGAAAAACTAACACTTGCAAACTAATTAATATGCCAAAAAATACGGTTCTTCAAGCTCAAGAACTGGCAAAATTCGCTGTTGAGCAGAATTTTGATGAGCGTTATTTAGAGTATTTTGCTGATGTTTGGCTTGAGGCTGGAGTTAAAGATATTTCCAGAATGACCACCCAAGATGCCGAACGCACAATGCAAGTTTTGTCAAGCAGTGAGGCTTCTTTTGAATTTGTTAAAGCCTTCTTGGCTCAGGCTGTTCGCCAGGGTATGCCCTTCCAAGTTCTGGAGTACATTCTCTTGAGCGATACCGATGGTGATGGACGAACTCTAGCACAGGAAATTTTTCAGGATGCAACAGATCCTTTCGAGCCAGATGCACCAGATGTAGCACCAGCAATAGAGTATGTAACCAACTCTCGAAACCAAGGTTTTGACCTAGAGCTTTGATTAAGCCGCCAAAAGTATGATTTTTTTTTCAATCTTTTGTCCATTGATTTCTTGAGAGTGAAATAGATACACTCTGCCTTGAACAATAGTACGCGAGTTTCACCTTACAGAATCATGGGTGCAGAAGATTTTTCTGCACCTTTACTAAAAAATTGAAAAAATATGACACAACTACTCAAGCCTCTTAATAGCACTCACCCCGAACAGTTACCAGACTTGTCTACTCCACTTCGACGCAAAGAACAACTAGAGATTCTACTATGTCAAAAAGTCCAAACAGGGGAAGATATTTCCTCTTGTATGAAGGCTTTGCAATATTGTAAACAAGAGGAAACCAAACAAGACCAACTCCAAAAAATGTGGACTGAAGTAGTAAAAGAAAGGTCAGTGTTTAACTCCCTTCAACGAGTAGCTATCACTGTCTTTGCTATCTTGGGAATGATTGCAGTGTTTAATGGGGCATTCAAGTCAAAAAATCCATCGCCAGCTGTGATTGTCCCATCTGGGATTCATCAAAAATAGAACTCAGAAGTCAGAATTAATTAGAGTTTAAAAACCAATACACACAGGTTAAAAACATCTCAATCTTATAAACTCCTTACTATTACTATAGGATAATTCTCAATTCTGATTCCTCACGGAGTGAATTCTTCTTAGTAAGGTGTGTCTTTGTCGAAAGGTAGGCTGCTGGGTTCTTCGTTGTTTCTCAGGTCTACCTCCATCTGCTTTATGCGTTGTGAGTATGTGCCGTTAGCAGGCTTGAGACTTCGCATGAGCCACGCTCCGTAATTAATCCCTTGTTCGGCGTGGGATGCTGACATTTTGTTGTAAGTATCCACCTCGATTTTTTTACGTCGTTCCATTTCTGCCAACCAGTTCTCACTAATCCCCTGTTTGAGAGCAGATTCGATGTATTCGGCTTTTAGAGTACCGTCAGGATTGAACTGCTGTTTTTCTGTGGGGGTGAAGAAGTCGTATGCATTATATTCGACCCATTTTTCTGGGTTGGTTTCGTCTAATCTTTTTAACTCGTCATATTCTGCTTTTAATCTACGAGCATAACTATCAATTGCGCCTGGATGTGCGCCATTAGATAACTTCTGTTGTTTTACTTCATCTTTCAATGTCCCGTCTGCATTAAATTCTTTACCGTGCATATTTAACCAACGTTTAATTCTTGACATATTAACCTTCCAAAATTTTTCAATGATTAAATAAAACTATGTCTTTGCAATTTCAGCACTTTGATACTCGATTAAATCAATGGATTCACACTGATGGAGATAATAGGAATCCTCAATCAATTTTAACTGAAAAGTTAGATAACACTCTACTAGAATTTTACTTTCCAGACAAGCAATTTTATTTTGGACATATAGATGAACACAGTACCCCATCAGATTTAAGAAATCACCCGGATGGGCATACTCTTTTATTATCTTCCAAAACCCGATTATTGTATGGTCTACCAGATTGCTTAGAAATAATTGATAAATTATGTCCAGATAGAAAAGACAGGGGTGCTTATGGCTCAATCTTTTTGGGTGCTTGTAAAAATGCAATTAATGAAGAATTAAATATTTTAGTCGTAGATGATGCTACTGGAGAGAATGGAAACATATTATCAAATAATTTGGCATATAAATTAGTAGGAGATTGTTATGGACAAATATCAACACAAATTTATGACAAGTTAACTAAAAGAGAAGAACGCTCTGATAAAAGCTATCGTGTAATTCAGCATCGATTTGGATGGACAGAAGTTGATGGAGAAGATACTAAATATCGGTTTGGTAAAGGAACATTAAGACCATACAGACTGGAGAAAATAGAATATTTTAATCCTAATAACGAACCCAAAATCGACCTAATCATTCCCCTCTCCAGTTTCAAAGGTACAGATAAGGATTGCCCTGGTGACCCATCGAAGCCACAGATTCAGCCAGGGTTGTATAAACAAAAAATCTGGTTAGGCTCTAAGTCACAATCAGAGCGAGGAAAGACTGCTATCTCTCAATTGCTTGCATCCTTTCCCCAAGGTATCAAGGATTTCGCTGAGTCACTAGAAGCACAAGCCCAGAAACTAGCTGAAACTCAGAACGATCCTAGAAAATTGGCACAGCTTTACTGTGAGAAGTACGAAAAGCGTAAAGCGTTCACCGAAGAGGAGAAATCATCTTTAAAACAAGCTATTAATGAGCAAGTTGCTGATGGTTCACTATTAAAACAATTAGAATCACTGACCCAGAAGGAAGATGATGAAGAATTGGAAATAAATGATAATGATGATGGACTCGATCAAAACCAAAAAGATGATTTATTAATGTATAAACTTATCAAAGCTGATTTATTAGGAGGGCATCATCAGCTTTTAGAAACGGAGAAAGTTAGAAAAGAGTTAAGCAGGTTTGTACAAAACGAGTGGAGAGATATCGCTCTGGGGCGGACGCTGACTTTTGATAGGGGCATGATTATTCCATCCAAGGAACTGAAGAATGGTGAAATTTGTGTGCCTTGGTTGGATAAAGGGGAAAAAGTTCTTAACTTTCGCTCACCTTTCCTCAATTCCAATGGCTTATGCGTTTCAACTAATAAACTTGTTGAAGACAGACTAGCCCCAGACGGTGAACCATTAGGAGGCATCATTGTAGTCAACGATGAAGACCACAAGCGCATACAGGAACGGATTGCACGGTTAGAAGCCCAAGGAATTGATGTTGATGAGATAGACCCAGCCGAAACAGAATCAGAGCGCCAAGCACGAGATTTTGACGGCGACTGTATTGGGATTGCACTCGCAAACAAATACCCCAATTTTACAGCCGAAGCCGAGTACAGAAACACTAGAGAAAACTCTTATGCCCCCACAGTTAAACTGAAAAAGCAATCCTTTTACTTAGAAGATGGAACCCAACCGCCTTTTGAAGAAATCGCCATTCATATGAGCGATAGTATTAGTGTTGGGGTGATTAACAATCAAGTGACGGCACTGGAAGCCCTAGAATCAGAAGTTGAGATACTTAAAACTTACGGCACACCTGAGCAAAAATCTGAATATTTAGACCAAGTATCCAGCCACTATCTAAGTTTACTTGAACAAGAGAAACAAGAGCATCCCAAACCAATCAGGACAGAATACAAACCATTAATGCAACAGTTTGTAGCTCTGTCTCATGCTCAAAGAACTTCCGAAGTTATTCAGCAAGCTATGGATGTTAATCGTCTGATTTACCGTCAGATGATTGAGGAGGGATGCTATCAAAATCAAATAGCGGTAGACTTGTTTAAAAGTGCTAAAAAGCCGGAAATGGGTTTAATTAAGGAGAATCAGCGCTATTTGTATCGAGATGTTAATTATATTAAAGATAAGAAATTAAGAACAGCTTATTTAAATTCGGGAATCACACCAACTGGCTATTCACCAGTCGAATTATTAATTAATCAAACTAATAAATATTTCCAACAGTCGCAACTGGAGTCGCGCCCAATTGTTCAGTTTCAGGATTTGTTTAGGGGAGTAGAATTTACACCTCAACAAAAGTTTGCTGCTTACGCTGCCAAGTACGAGTTCGACAAGTTATTCAATGCAGCAGTGGCAATGGAACGACGAAGGGAAACAGAGCGTGGTCCCAGTGCCGTTATACAAACACAAGAAGGAGCAAAACTTGAAATCACAAACTTGACTCGTTACGGGCATCCTTTGATCTGGAAGGCACAGACAATTAACCTAAAGCTCGTTGCGATTGACTCAAAATATCAAACCCAATCTCGACCGCATAAATTACTTGCGATCGCTCAAATTGATGGTGAAATAGAAGACGGGAAACCCGTCTACCATAAGCTGGGAACAGTCAGCCAACAGTCAGTAGCAGACTACAACCTAAAACCAGGAATGGCTACCAGTGGCGCAACCCTGACTGAACTGAAGCCAGAACCCAGTCGAGGGCAGACAAAGCTCATGTTCCAGCAAGCATACCAAGAAGCTGAGGCTTACTCGACCAGCATACACCAAACAGAACAGTTGTCAGCCGCAGCCGCAGCCTGGAGCGTCGCCGCCACCAGACAAGATGAACTCGAAGATAAACAGCAACCAGTAGCCCAAATTCAAAAGAAGATTCCTAACTTTGTGTTTGCAGCTTTCCCACAGGAAATTATCTCCAGATTGGACAAACTGCAATTCACACAGATGAGATTAGTGACCTTAGATAATGAGGCTAACAATTTCAAGGATAAAGTTTGGAACCTAGATGAGAAATATGCTGTAGAAATTAGAGCCTCCGATCATCCACCGGGACACGAACGTTATGGTTCTCGCTTGGTATTTGTGCAAGATAGTGGTGAATACAAAGAGTTTGCGGCATTAGAGCCAAGGACGGGACAGTTACCCATAGGTACAAAAGTGCAAGCCAACGTATTACCAGGAGAAACCTACACTGCCAATGCCACCATCTCTGTCCCAGGAAAAGAACCTGTAGAGTTTACAATCCGAGAAATTAGTAAGTTCTCCCATGCAGGACAAACTTTTAATGCCGAACCAGTGACATTGGAGATTGGCACAGTACCAGTTCCCAATGAAGCAGTAAAAATCAAACTTGATGGTAAAACTTTGGGGGAGTTAGATGCTGATTCGGTTAAGCAGCTTCAAGCTTTTAATTACATCAAGGATGGCAATCAGCTAAACCTAAAGCTAACGACTATCTCCGAAAGCAATGAAAATGCATTTGCGCTCGCAACCTCGCCCAACGGCAATCTACTAAAAGTTAATAAAATCAATCATTATGACTATAAAGGTCAGACGTTTAAGGACTCGAATTACCGCAAGCTTACTTTAGAAGTACCACCTTCCAAAACAAGAGATGCTGTATTTCTCAATGGAGAACCTTTGGGAGTGTTGCACTTCAAGAAAGATAAAGAAGCACTTCTTGAATTGGGAGTTCTCAATTTTGGTAGACTGACCCCAGTACAAGCGACGCTACAAAGTAATTTCTCGACAACTATACTGAAAGTTGACCCCCAAACGGTCGAGTATCCCGAAGTGTGGACTAAAGAAACTCAGGTTTTTGGTACGCAACAGGTAAACCAAGGGCAACAGGGGATGATAGAGAAAACAGCGCCAATACTGCAAAAAATTAAAGAACGACCGACAATTTTGTTTGCTACCCCAGAAGATAAATTACTGGGATTAACTCAATTGGCAGTGGACAATCATAAGGTAGAGATTGTAACCAAATGGTTGCGAGGACA
This sequence comes from Dendronalium sp. ChiSLP03b, assembly GCF_034531165.2. Lineage (NCBI taxonomy): Bacteria > Bacillati > Cyanobacteriota > Cyanophyceae > Nostocales > Nostocaceae > Dendronalium > Dendronalium sp. ChiSLP03b. Next base: position 69,739 of record NZ_JAVRBR020000052.1, read on the forward strand.
AAATATAGCGATCGCTCAAGTGCCACCAGAAGATGTACCTTTGGAAACGAAAAAAGGGCTGGGTGTGTTTAAATTGGTGAATTCGTCCATCCCTGAATCTGTGTCGGGTGCGATGACCAGGAAGTTTGGAAGTGTGATTGAGTCGGAAACTGAGTATCAACAGAAAGTTAAAGCACTGCCAGATAGACCGAAGTATTTAAAACCGCCCCAGCCACAACAATTTAGTACAAGTGAACCAATAGTTCCATCTGTGGCCATCAGAGGAAAATTGATTTCGATGAATTTTCCGCTGATGCTACACGGTGAACAGAACCCCCTGCCCGTCGATACTTGCATTGATGCGATGAGAGGATATGGTAGAACTCATACCACCAGAGCTTACGAACCATATAAACAGTATGGCTTTCAAGAGGGTGATATTGCGATCGCTTCTGGGGAAGATAAACAAGTAGTGCCGTTCCTCAAACCACAAAGCAGAACTGCACCCAGCAATGAGGTTCAAATTAAGAGTGTAACTATTGATAATTTGAGGGAATGGTACAGTAATGCGGATAAATTGGGCAAGTCAACTGAGTACAAGCAGAGGATTGTAGAAGTTGCCAATCAGTTTAAATCTGACGGGCAGTTGTCACAATCCGCTTTGACTGCAATAGGGAAAGATAAACAGGAGTTAGAAGTGATTAGCAGGCTGACTCAAATCGCTCAGAGAATTGGGGCGGTTTGGGGGCAAAAGAGGGATGATGGTTTCATCCAGGTTAAGGGGAAACATTATGATTTGGTATTCAATGCCCAGCAAAAAGATTTAGCGATCGCACACAAAAACGGTGATGTAATTTTGAGTGTGCAATCTGGGAAGATTGAGATTAATAAAGTAACAAAAGAAATCTTACAGACTTTTGAAGACGTGAATTCTAAATTTGATGAAGTTTTAGAAAAAAATCAAAAACAGGCAACAGGACTGCAAAGGTAAGCAAGGAAATCGCTGCTAACTTCTAGTAGTAAACATCATAAAACTCTGATAATAAATATATAAAAAATGAATCTATAATATAAGTAAAAAGGCTTAAAAAAACCAAACTGTGTAAAGATAGGTAAATACAGATAATGTATCAAGTAGAGGATGAATTAGACCTTGCCTATGCTGTGATTGATGGAGTTCAAACAAGAGGAGAAAAGGAAAATTATAGTACACAACGTGTGAAATTTAGCTCTCATTTTTCTGCTTAACTGTTTGTTACATACTTGTAAATTTTTTCTCCCACTTACTTACCTGGATTTGAGATCCACTTGATATTAAACTAACCTCTTTGAAAACCTTTCGCTGGTTGTTTTTGTACTTTACCTTTGGGTTTAGATTTATTCACTTCTGTAAGTGCTTCTTGAAATAAATTATGTAGATGTAAAGGAACACTAGCAATTTCTGGTAATTCTGGCTCGATAGGTTTACCATACTCTTGCAAAATTTTATCTAAATCATTGCTCAGGCTAAACTCAGGACGTTGCAAGAAATCTTGCAAGACTTTTTCTAATTGAGTGGGATATTTTTGTGCTAACCGATGCCAGATATAAGCATTAATATTTTGATCTTCCAAGTAGTGACGAATTAGTTTTGCTGCACCTTCAATACTTTGCCAATCATCAGCTAATAATATAGTTGTGAATTTAGTGTATGTTGGTAAAAACATCAATCCCCAACGTGGGTGAGAAATGGCTGTTACTTGTTCTGCTTTCTTGAGTTCAGCAGGTAAATTTACTTGAGGTGCAACCATTTTTTGCTTGCTGTTTTTCCTATCCAATATTTGAGAAACAGCGTTAGTATCAATCCCAAATTCTTGAGCAGCGGCGGTAATTTCTTCTGCGCCAATACCAGCCTTTGCTACTATTTCATTCAAAGATTTGGAACTATCAAGTCCGGCGGCTTTGAGATATTTATCGGTGATAATTTCTTGAAATTTAGTTATCTTTTTATTGAGTTGGTATCCTGGTAATGTAACTTCATCATTCCCAAAAAACTCAACAAACTGCTGATGATATTGCTCTACTGACTGCCATGCTTGTTCTAGCAAGTCTGGAGCATCGCTGTAAAGATGACTTTTATAATTATCTTTAAAATTTCCAATGGCGACGGCGAGTTTTGGCTTACCGAGTTTACCCATAAATGTGTGAGAGCCAGAAAATATCCACTCATTATCAGTAAGAGGAGAAACGCGTGTTAGTAAAATATCTCCTGACTTGAAACGAGATATAGCTGGTTGTTTTTCAGGGCTGTTAGACTTGACAATGTAATTTTTAGCTGTCAGAACTATGTAATGTTTAGCTGTCAGCCAGTTCATGAGTTCTAAGCCATCAGGTAAAATCTGGGTGATAGTAAATAAACCAATAAAACTACGATGCCAGCTATTCAGTAGATTGCGATCGCTCTTGGACAAATCTGCATGACTGGCGATAAATAACTCTATAGGTGAGCGTTCGCCAATTTTCCCTTCTGTAATAAACCTGTCAATGATTACTTGTTGTTGGGTGCGATCGCCATTACCGCGGGGCATCTGTGCAGCTGCATAAATGTCGAGTGCTTGTGCTAGTTCGCCGTCAGCATCTAGGACAAAATCAACCAAGGCTTGTTTGAGTGTGTGCGATCTTTCTACTATGGCATCCACAAGCGAATCTTTCTACTCAACAATTGTAGCCTATAGCGTTTTTGAGGATTATCGCATCTAGCAATAGCTAGATTTTTTAAGCCATCCCAAATGCGGAAATGGGACTCCCGCTATAACTTTTTAGTTTAGCGGGAAGGGAATTTCTGCCAATATAAGAGTTGTCCGAAAGGGCATCATTCATAGAGAAATTGTTAAAAACTATTTAGGATAGTAAAAAAATGAAAATTGCGGATTTATCAGCCGAGACTCTAGAAAAAATTAAGTTAGTTAGGTGGGATAGAATTATTGAGAAACACGAAGGCCCAGAAGATTGGGAATCGGTTTTTAGATATGAACAGCCAGAATTTTTGGAAGTAGAAGGGTATCCAATATTATTACCTGTAGATAAATCACATCACCCTAATATAAGCATACTACGTTGTATCTGGAGTGCAGATAACAATTCTGTAACACTGTTCTTATCTGATACTACCTATGAAAACGATCCATTTTTTTGTGGATTTATGGCAGTGTGCGATCGCGTTAAGGATGAAGAATTTTTCTTAGCAATCTTACACCACGAATGGTTCATTATTGAAAGAGCCACTGTTTTTGAATAATTAACATGAATCATCAGTAATTTGGGAAAATCTAACTAAAACTAAGGAAATACAGCAGATTGCAAGGCGCGTGAGGTACAAAATCCAGGACTGATTCATCACAGATAAAGAGTTTTTACTTCCTGCCCCCTGCCTCAAACCTGTAACTTTGTACTTCATGCGAATGAAAACTGCTGTATCTTATTTTCAGAAATGGTCACCAAGAGGGGTGTAAAGGAGAAGATGGCACCCTTCGAGGCATGTAATTAAGCAACCAATGCAATCGTCCTTGATGACGGGGCTTGTGACCCACGCTATCTTGGGGCTAGTCTTTCCCCACACCCCACACCCCGCCCTAACGGGGCTTGGTCAAACAAAGTCAGACAGTTATTTTTCGACTATGATGAAGTTCAATTCTAAGTATGACTACATTGTGATTGGTGCGGGTTCGGCAGGCTGCGTTGTCGCCAACCGAATGTCACAAAACAGTGACACAACCGTGTTACTCCTGGAAGCAGG